>JAYUUW010000742.1:0-2768 GCA_043754665.1 Anaerolineales bacterium
GGCAATGTATTTCGATCCCATGTATTTCGTCTTCGCGTTGCCGGCCCTGATCCTCGCCCTGATCGCTCAGGCGCGGGTCCGGTCGGCGGTGAATAAGTATTCGCGGGTGCGCACGGCGCGCGGGGTCACCGGCGCGCAGGTGGCGCGGGCCATCCTCGACAACGCCGGTTTGCAGGATGTGGCGGTGGAACGCACCAACGGCCTGCTGACCGACCACTATGACCCGCTCAGCCGCACGCTGCGCCTCTCGGGTGACGTGTTCGACACGCCCTCGGTCACGGCGGTGGGCATCGCCGCCCACGAGACCGGCCACGCCTTGCAGCACCAGGCACGCTACCTGCCGCTGCAAGCCCGCTCGGCCATCGTGCCGGCCGTGCAGATCGGGTCGTGGTTGGGGCCGATTGTGTTCTTCGTGGGCTTGCTGTTCAACACCCCGGCGCTGTCCTGGGTGGGCGTGATCTTGTTCGCGGGCGTGGCGCTGTTCTCGCTGGTCACCCTGCCGGTGGAGTTTGACGCCAGCCGCCGCGCCAAGGAGTTGTTGCCGCAGTTCGGCTTTGCCACCGGCGAGGAGTTGGTGGGCGTCAGCCGCGTGCTCGACGCCGCCGCCCTGACCTACGTGGCCGGGCTGGCCCAGGCGCTCTCGACGCTGATGTACTATGTCTTCCTACTTAGCGGCAACCGCCGCCGCAGCTAAGGCCGTTGCTCTGGCTCCGTCCAAGACGATCAGGGTGAGACTCCTCACCCGCCAAGAGGCAGCGCCGGGCCTGACGGCCTGAGGCGGGGTTCGGAGTGACATGGTCTTTCGGTGATCGGTGCGGCGAATGGCCGTTTCGGCCAAGAGGAATAGGGCGCTAAGTTCGTTGCACAACTAAAAAGGGCCGACGTGTCAGTCTGACACGCCGGCCCTTTGCGTTTAACCAAGCATCGCCGCTGCACTTACCCGTGGCGGCTCTTTTCTTTCTCCGCGTCCTTGTCCTTCACGATCTTAAAGTGGTCGAAGTCGCGCGCCACAATGGTGTTGGGGAAGATGCGCTGCGCCTCCTCCAGCACGTCGCGCTCGCGGTACCGGCGCGACAGGTGCGTGAGGAAAAGCTGCTTGACGCCCGCCGCCACCGCCAGCCGCGCCGCCTGCGCCGCCGTCAGGTGGCCGAACTCGCGCGCCATGCCCGCCTCGACCTCCAGGTAGGTCGACTCGATCACCAGCGCGTCCGCGCCGTGGGCCACTTCCAGCAGGCTGTCGGTCTCGCCGCAGTCGCCCACATGGATCAGCCGGCCCCCGGCCAGCGGCGGCCCGAGCACATCTTCCGGCCCCACCTGCCGCCCGTCGGCCAGGGTCACGGTCGCGCCGGCCACCAGGTCGCGGCGGATCGGCCCGGCCGGCACGCCCAGCGCCACGGCCCGCTCCACCAGGAACGGCCGGTGCGCCTTCTCCTCGAAGGCGAAGCCATAGCTGCCCGCGCCCCGGTGCTGCACCGGAAAGGCGCTCAGCTTGAACGACTCATCCTCCAGCAGCAGCCCGGCCTTCACTTCTTTCAGTTGCAGGTCGAACGGGGAACGCGCGCCCTTGAGCACCACGCCATACAGCAGGTCGTGGATGCGGTCGAGCGCCCAGCGCCCGGCCCAAATTTCCAGCCGGTCAATCGTCTCCCAGCGCAGGAAGGTCGACACCAGCCCGGCCAGCCCCAGAATGTGGTCGAGATGGCCGTGGGTGATGAGGATGCGCTCGAGCCGCTTGAAGCCCAGGCCCGACTGCAAAATCTGGCGCTGCGTGCCCTCGCCGCAGTCGATGAGGAAGCGGTATTCGTTATACGCGACGATTTGGGCCGACAGGCCGCGATGGACCGAAGGCGCCGAGGCCGACGTGCCCAGGAAGGTAAATTCAAACACAGGTGGACCTTACAACTGCACAGGGGAGCGAATAGACCAGCGGCCGGATTCTACCACTACTCGGCCACGAACACCCCGTTTTTGAGGGTTAGGCGCTGGATGATGCGCGCGTCGTGGGGCGAATCGACCGGCTGCGTCAGCGCGGTCACGCTGATCCACTTCGACAACGGCCCGCGCACCACCTTCTTGGTCAGCGTATCCTCGATCTGAAAGATGCCGGCCGAGTTGTTCATGAGGACGGTGATTTCGACCGGCATGTCTTTGCCGGGGCCGATGCGCACCTCGTCAATCGCCAGCGCCGACACCGAGTGAATATCCACCTTGCCCAGGTCGAAGGCCTTGCGCCCCCGGCCCTTGGTCACATCGGTGCCGTCGGCCACGCCTACCAGCCCGCCCTCAAACGTCAGCGGCGGCGGGTCGAAGTCGTGCGTGAGGATGGCGTTGAGCATGAAGGCCCGCAGCTCGATCCGCTGCTCGATCTCCGGGTAAATCTCCGGCATTAGGCGGTCGAGCAGGTCGCGCGCCAGTCCCACGCCCAGCAGCTCGTGATATTTGCGGTGAATCTGGTTGCCGATGTCGTGCAGCAGTGTGGCCACGGTGGTCACCAGGCAGGCGTCGTCCAGATCGCCGGCGCCCGACAGCACTACGTCCGGCTGAATGCCGGCGTTGGTCAGCAGGTCGAAAATGCGCACAGCGTTGGTCGAGGTGATCAGGCCATGCGTCCGGCCGTGGTCGTTGTAGCCCAGCTTGTTGACCGACATGTAGTTGGCCATGTCCCAGTTGGCGCGCGTCTCGGGGTCGTTGATGAACATGGACCACAACTGCTGCGTCTTGGGATATTTGGCCCACAGCGGCTCCACCGCCGCCAGGCTGGCCTGCTC
>JAYUUW010000743.1:0-3115 GCA_043754665.1 Anaerolineales bacterium
CGGCGGCGTCTGACTCAGGCTTTGACGCGCTTGGCCGTTTGTTCATTCAGTGGGACCACCGGCAGCGGAATGCGCTCAAAAATCTTCTTCAGCAAGTCGTCGCTGCTGATGTTGTCAGACAGCGCTTCGTACGACAGCACCAGCCGGTGCCGCATCACGTCGTAGGCCATGTCGAGCACGTCCTGCGGCAGCGCATAGGTCCGGCCGCGCACGAACGCCAGCGCCCGCGCCGCCAAAATCAGGTTGATCGAGGCGCGCGGGCTGGCGCCATAGGTAATGTAGCGCGCCAACTCTTTAAGGCCCTGTTCCTTGGGCTGGCGCGTGGCCCCCACCAGCTTCACGGCATATTCCATGATGGCCGGGTCCACATAGACCTTGTCCGACTGCGCCTGGAGCGCCACGAGCTGCTCGGTGCTCAGCACCTTTTGCACCGTCGCCAGCACACCGGTCATGCGCTCGACGATCACGAACTCCTCGGTCGGGGTGGGGTAGCCCACCAGCACCTTGAGCATGAAGCGGTCGACCTGCGCCTCGGGCAGCGGGTAGGTGCCTTCGGTTTCAATCGGGTTCTGCGTCGCCAGCACCAGGAACGGCGCGGGCACCGGGAAGGTGTTGCGCCCGATGGTCACCTGCCGCTCCTGCATCACTTCGAGCAGCGCGCTCTGCACCTTGGCCGGCGCGCGGTTGATTTCGTCGGCCAGCAGCAGGTTGGCGAACACCGGCCCCAGCGAGATGTTGAACTCGCCGGTCTTTTGGTTGTAGATGCGCGTGCCCACCAGGTCGGCCGGCACCAGGTCGGGGGTGAACTGGATGCGCTTGAACTCGCCGCCGATGGCCTCCGACAGCGTCTTGATCGCCATGGTCTTGGCCAGGCCCGGCACGCCTTCCACCAGAATGTGGCCGCGCGCCAGCAGGGCGACTACCAGCCGCTCCAGCAGCACATCTTGCCCGACGATGACCTTCTTGACCTCGTACAGCACCTGCTCCATCGGCTTGGCCGGTCCGGGGTTTGGTTTCTGTTCCACCCTCATCTCCTTGAGCGTCTTTACTGGCGCGTTAGAGCGCAATCCTAGTGAACCAATGCTGTCACCCAACCGCCAGCCTTCGCGCGGCCTCGCGTAGGGGCGTTCGCAAGCCCAGTGTTCTTGCTGGGCCGAACGCCTGGCGCGCTACCAACCAAACTCGTACTTCTATTCGGAACTCGCTCTAGTATTGCGGCATGCCGGCGGCCGGCCCGGCCAGGTTGATCGGCACCGCAAACCCAATGCCGATGAAGACGTCTTGGTCCGTCGGGTTCACCAGCGCGGCGATGATGCCGATGACCTGCCCCTGCCGGTTCACCAGCGGCCCGCCCGAGTTGCCGGGGTTCACGGCCGCGTCAATCTGAATCAGCCCGGCGAGCTGCTGGTGGCTGTCCACCGGCGTAAACGAGCGGTCGAGCCCTGAGATCACCCCGGCGCTGATCGAGCCGTACAGCCCAAACGGGTTGCCCACCGCAAAGGCCTCGTCGCCGATGCGCACGGCGCGCGGGTTGCCCAGCACCGCCGGCACCACCTGCGCCGGCAGCTTCTCAGTCACCAGCACGGCGATGTCGTTCTCCGGCTGGGCCACTGCCACAATCGCGCTCGACTCGGTCCCATCGGCAAACGTCACCTTGATGCCGACTGAGTTGGTGACCACGTGCAGGCTAGTTAAGATCGAGCCGTTGGCGTCTACGATCACGCCGCTGCCCAGGTGGCCGTCGTCCTCACCGCCCGGCCCCTGGCTCTCAATCATCACCAGCGACGGCCGGATGATCTCATACACGCTGGCCGAGAAGGCGGCCGGCGGCGTGGCCGAGGCCATGACGGCGGCGATGGATTTAGCGACCTCTTGTTCGGTAAGGGTGGCGGGCGCGGGGAACAGCACGCGAAACAGCAGCAGCGCCAGCAGGGCGGCGGCGATGCCCGCCCCAAACAGCCCTAAGCTCCGCAAGGCGGGGCCGAGGGCCGGGCGAGGGGTAGGGGGCGGGTCGGAAGTTTCAGTCATCCGCGAGTCCAGGGCGGCGCGACGGCTCACGGCGGGGTGATTCCGTCCAATGTAGCATGCTTTCCTGAGACGGGAATGAGATTAAGCGCCACCCTGCCCCCCGCTTCTGCCGCATTGGGCCGGCTTTGCAGCCGCCGGCCCGCTGCCGCCGCTACCAGTTGGTGACCGAACCATCGGTCCGCCGCCAGTGCGGCGCTTCAAAGTAGTGCCAGGTGTGCGTCTGGGCCAGGGCCTCATTGAAGTCCACGCCCAGCCCTGGCCCCTCGGGCACCGGGTAACTGGTGCCGACCATCTTCGGCCGCCCCGGAAAGAGCGCCTCGGCGTCATCGTTGTAGATATGCTCGGTGGGCGTCTCGCGCGACTCGAGCCAGGCAAAATTCGGGGCCGCCGCGGCCATATGCAGCGTGGCCGCCGTGCACACCGGCCCCAGCGGGTTGTGCGGCATCAGGTCGATGTAGTGGGTTTCGGCCCACCCGGCCACCTTCATCGCCTCGGTGAAGCCGCCCACATTGCAGATATCGATCCGGGCAAAATCGGTCAGGTGGCGCTCAATGAACGGCTGGAACTGCCACTTGCTGGCGAACTCTTCGCCGATGGCGAATGGCACGTTGGTCAGTTGCCGCAGCGCCGCATAGGCCTCGGGCGACTCGTCGCGAATCGGCTCCTCGATGAAGTCGAGCGTGCCGCTGGGCATGCGCTGGCAGAACGAGGCCGCCTCGGCCACCGACAGCCGCGTGTGATAGTCCACGCCCAGCACGGCGCTGTTGCCGAGCATTTCGCGGGCGCGGGTCAGCGTCATGGCCGTCAGCGCGATGCTCGCGCGCGGCTCGAAGATGTCGGGCGCGGCCGGCGGCGGCTGAAGCGTGGTGGTGCGGATGACGGTCCAGCCGTGATCCCACAGCAGTTTGATCTCAGCCAGCATCTCGTCGGCGGTGTTGCCGTTGGCGGTGGCAAAACACGGAATCTCGTCGCGCTGCTTGCCGCCCAGCAGTTGGTACACCGGCACGCCCAACGCCTTGCCGGCAATGTCGTACAGCGCGATGTCGATGGCGCTCTGGGCCGCCAGCAGCACGCGCCCGCCTTCAAA
>JAYUUW010000744.1:0-4282 GCA_043754665.1 Anaerolineales bacterium
CCTGCACCCAGCCACTGGCGTGTCTGTTCGTTTCCAACCTGCCACATAGCCCGGGCATAGTGGGGCGGCGGTGGGTGTGGCCGCGCGACGCCCTTAATCATCAGTCACCCGGCTAGCGTCTGGTTCAACCGCCGTGTCGTGCGGGTCAGGTACAGCGCTGCGGTGAGAGTCGCCTCGACCAGCAGCAAGGCGACGTAGGGCGGTGCCGCCAACGCCGCGAGCCCGACCACCACCAGCACGGCACTGCCGATCAACTGAAAGCGCGGTCGCACTTGGGGCACAGCCGCTCGATACCAGCCCTGGGCGAGCAGGTAGAGTAGCGGGCCTCCAAACAACTGCCAAATCCGCGCCGCGGAGCTGTGCGCCTGCGAGTGTGCGATCACCATTGCATTCGCCGCCGCCACGGCCATCAGGCCGGCGACCATCCCGACCAAGGGGCACAATTTGGATGAAAAGGCCCAAACCGACCACCCGAATAGGGCAAATTTGGTAGAAATGGTGGTTGACGTCATCCACGCACGCTGGGCGGCGCGGGAGCGGTAGGCCCCCCACACGCGATCTAAATCCAGCAGGTGCTGAAACCCTATTGACTCTGACTGACATAGTTCCTATACTCTTGCTTAGGCGAACGTTCGCGCGAACGTTCGCATATTCACAAATGGATACCCGATGGCAATACCTTGAAACGCCGCGTGACGCTGAAGGATGTGGCTGCCCAAGCCGGGGTGACATACCAGACCGTGTCAAAGGTGATTAACGGCCACGCGCACGTGCTGCCCGCCACCGAAGCCCGCATCCGCGCCGCGACGCAAGCGCTGGGCTACAAGCCTAACCATAGCGCCCGCAGCCTGCGCGCTCAGCGCAGCCGCATGATTGGCTACTCCTGGGTGCCCACCCGCCCCGAGCAAGTCAACACGATCCTCGACTGGTTTTTGACCAGCATGGTCGAAGAAGCCGAGGCGGCCGGCTACCACCTGCTGCCCTTCCCTTTCGACCTGCAAATCAGTGCGTATCGTGAATTAATTGACGCCGGCCGGGTAGACGCCTTCGTGCTGTCGAGCGTGAACTACAACGACCCGCGCGCCCGCTTCCTGCAGGATCAGGCCTACCCCTTTGTGGCCTTTGGGCGGTCAGATGCCAACCAGGACTTTCCGTATGTGGATGTGGACGGCGCCGATGGCCTGCGGCAGGCGACCGAACACCTGTTAGAGCGCGGGCATCGCCGGATTGGCGCGCTGGCCTGGCCGATTGGGTCGCGCGTGGGCGACGATCGCCTGAGTGGCTACCTGGCGGCTCTCGAAGCGGCAGGGTTGCCCGCCCGCCCGGAGGACATCGCCCGCGGCGAAGGCACCTTTCAATTTGGGCTCGAGGCCACGGGGCAATGGCTGGCGCGGCCCGCCGCCGAGCGGCCCACGGCCCTCGTCGCCCTGAACGACTCGCTGGCGATTGGCGCGATGCATGCCATGCAGCGCCACGGGCTGCGGCCCGGCCCAGACCTGGCGCTGGTGGGGTTCGATGACTCGCCCACGGCCCAGTACCTGTGGCCGCCGCTGAGCAGTGTGCGCCAGCCCATTCGGGCGGCGGGCCAGCATTGTGTGGGGATTTTAGTAGCGCTCCTAGAAGGCCGCACTCCGGCCACGCAGCACGTGCTGCTGAAACCGGAGCTGATCGTGCGGCCCTCTTCCAGCGACCGGCGGACGTAACCACCGCCGGGATTGATTGGCAGTCGGCAAAACGAAGGGAACTGCTCACGCTCCTTGGCCGGATAGAGAGCAGTTCCCCATAGCCCAACGGCGGTGGTTTGCCAGCGGACCGGCGCGGAGTATAGCATAGCGCGCCGCCTCCGCATGGCCTGCCTCCGACCTGGTGTATCCCCCAAAGGAGGTGCCGTTTCACCCATCAGCCACGTCTTGGTTGTGCCCGCCGTGCAACGCATGTTATTTGCCTATCAAGGAGGCCAGCTTCCATGAAGAAGACCAGTTCAAGTATTGTCCGCCTGTTAAGTGGGTTAGGCGCGCTCGCGCTCTTGGCCGCGGCCTGCGCCCCGGCCGCTACCCCCACCCCCACCAGCCCGCCCGCGGCGACGGCGACGCCCGCCGCTACGGCGCTGCCCGAAGGCGTCATTGCCGTGGAAGACGGCGCGACCATCGTGTTCTCGGGCTGGGGCGATGAGACCGAGCAGCAGGTCTACCGCGACTCGATCACCCGCTTCAATGCGCTCTACCCCGGCGTGACGGTGGACTATCAGCCGATCCCGGCCGACTTCCAGACCAAGGTGAAGGCGGCCATGGTCTCCGGCACCGCGCCGGACGTGTTCTACGTGGACGACCAACTGATGACGGCCTTTGGCCCCAGCGGCCAACTGCTGGCGCTGGACGACTACCTGACTGAAGCCGGCACCAGCCGGGCCGACTTTATCCCCGCCCTGCTGTCGATCTTCACCCGCGACGGCCAAACCTACGCGCTGCCCAAGGACTGGGGCACGCTCGGCCTGGTGTTCCTGCCGGAAGCGTTTGCGGATGCCGGCCTCGACCTGCCCACCGCCGACTGGACCTGGGATGACTTAAAGGCGGCGGCCGAGGCCATCGCGGCCCAGGGCACTTACGCCGGCTTCTGCCAGAACGCCGACTGGGCGCGCTTTGCCCCCTTCGCCTTCGGCAACGGCGCAGCATATGCGAGTGCCGACTTCACCACCGCCACCCTCAACACGCCCGAAATCCTGGAGGCGGCCAACTTCGTGGTCGGCCTGAAGGAGAGCGGCGCGCTGGTGACGGCGGCCGACGTGGGCGCCGGCTGGTGCGGCGAGGCCATCGGCAAGAAGCTGGCGGCCATGACCTACGAAGGCGGCTGGATGGTCAACTTCATCCGCCAGAACTATGCCGACGTGGTGTGGCAGGCCCTGCCGCTGCCCACCGGCCCGGTCGGCCAGGCCGACGTCATCTTCACCAACGGCATCGGTGTGAATGCGGCCACCAAGTTCCCGCGCGCGGCGGCGGCCTTTGCCATCTTCCTGACCGGGCGCGACAATCAGGGCGAGATCGTCGCCACCGGGTTTGCCTACAGCACCCATCCTGACCAGATCAACCTGATCGTGGACGCGAACGACAAGGCCATTGCCCAGGGCGGCACGTTCGACCTGACCCGTGTGGCCTACTGGGGCCCGAACACCGGCAAGGTGAACGACGCCGTGAGCCAGGCCCTGGAGCGCGTGTACCTGGGCGACCAGACGGTGGAAGAAGCCTTTGCCCAGGCCCAAGAAGAGGCCCAGGCGGCGCTCGACGAAGCCGCCGCGGGCCAGTAAGACCCAGTCAGTTGCTTTTTGCCCACCCGGCGCGCCGCCTGTCGACGGGCCGGGTGGGCCTACCGCTCCAGCCCTACCAGCCGGGAGGTTCGTCATGGCCATTGCTCCGCCCGCCCGCCGAGGATTCTTCAGCAGCGCTCGCGCCCGCCAGGAAGCGCTCACCGCCTACCTCTTCATCGCCCCCTACCTGATCGTCACGATCGTCTTCACGCTGGGGGTCATCGTCTTCGCGTTCTACATCAGCTTTACCTCGTTCGACCTGTTCACCAGCCCGCAATGGGTGTGGTTCGACAACTACGCCAAAGCGCTGACGCTCAAGGGCGATTTTATCCGCTCATTGGTGAATGTCTTCTGGTATGTCATTGTCGTCGTGCCGGTCCAAACCGCCCTGGCGCTGGGGTTGGCAACCATCATTAACGTCAAGGTGCGCGGCTCGCAATTCTTTCGCACCGTCTTCTACGCCCCGAGCGTGACCTCGTCGGTCGTCATCACTATGATCTTTTGGTGGTTGTACCTGAAGACCGGCTACTTGAACTTTGCGCTCACCAAGCTGTGGGGCCTGTTTGGCGCGGAGTGGACCGCAATCGAGTGGCTGAACAACCCGCGCGGGTTGTTTCAACTGATCGCCATGGCCTTCGGCGGCGACATCTCCTCCGACCTATGGTTCCTGCGCGGTCCGAGCGTTACCTGGATGGCGATCATGTTCCAAAACATCTTCACCACCGCCCCGACGTTCATGATCATGTTCCTAGCGGCCCTGCAGGAAATTGCGCCCACGCTATACGAGGCGGCCGCCATCGATGGCGCCAACCGCTGGCAGCAATTCTGGCGCATTACCCTGCCCATGCTGCGGCCAGTGTTGCTGCTGGTGGTGGTGCTGGGCACCATCGGCACCTGGCAGATTTTTGACCAGGTCAAGATTCTCACTGCCGGCGGGCCGCTCGACACCACGCTGGTGCCGGTCTACCTCATCTATAGCGA
>JAYUUW010000745.1:0-6411 GCA_043754665.1 Anaerolineales bacterium
GCCTTCGCCATGTTCGACAACGCTCTGGCCCACGCGCCGCGCGCCTGGTCGAGGCGGGCGCGGGCCACATAGCCGTCGCGCATGAACGTGAAATCCCCGCCCGCCTCCGCCCGCTGCAAGCCCGCGTCGATCAATCCGGCGGCGGCTTCCAAATCGTTCTGCTCGCGCAGCAGCGTGCCCAGGCCAATGCGCTCCACGCCGCCGTAGCTCACCTCGCGCTCGTCATCCACCCACGCCACCGCCGCGCGGTAAATCGCAATGGCCTGCCGCAGCCGGCCCTGCATCAGCCGCAGAAAGGCCAGATAGTTCATCGCGCTCACATACGCCGCCGTGTGGCGCGTCTGCGCGCTGCCCGCCACCGCCTGCGCCAGGGCCTCGTCGGCCAATTCGGTTTGGCCCAGCAGAATATAGGCGTGGCCCAGCGGCACATACGCCACCGCCCGCGCCCGCAGGCAGTTGGCCGGGATGAGCGCCAAGGCCCGCTGGCTGTGCGTCACCGCGGCGGCGGCCTCCCCGCGAAAGCGCGCAATGAAGGCGCGGATGATCCACACTTGCGACCACAGCCAGCCCGGCGCGGCGTGCCACGCCTCTTCGCTGGCCGGCGTTTCGGGTTCAGCCGGCGGCCGGCCCATCTGCGCTTCGGCGGCGGCCACATACGGCTCCACTTCATCTAGGTCGCCGTGGATGGCGTGCGCCCAGGCCATTTGCAGCCCCAGGCGCGGCTGCGCCCGCACCAGGTCGGCCGGCATGGCGTGCAGCCAATTGAGCATCGTCAGGATTTGGCTGCGGCCCCACAGCGTCTCGGCCACCGCTTCGATCAGGCGCGTGGCCAGGTCATAGTCGCGCGCGGCCAGCGCGTAGCGCACAGCGTCTTCCATTAACTGATTCTGCGCGCACCACTCGGCGGCGCGGCGGTTGTGCTGCGCCCAGCGCTCCGCCGGCGCCTGCCGCAAACGCGCCTGCAAGAACTCGGCGAACAAGGGGTGATAGCGATACCACTGGCGCTGATCGTCCAGCGGTGTGAGGAACAAATTGGCGCGGTCGAGGTAGTCGAGCTGGGCTTGGGCGTTCAACGGCGCCGCGTCCGCCAGCACCGCCTCGCACAGCGGCGCGCACAAGCGCTCCAGCGGCGCGGTGGCGATCAAGAACTGCTGCACCTCCGGCGGCTGCTGCAATAGCACCTGCTCGGCCAGGTAGTCCACCAAAAACCGCTGGCTGCCCGCCAGCACCGGCTCGGCCAGCGCGGCGGCCGAGGCCGGCGTGGGCGCGGCCAGCGCCGCCAGTTGCAGGCTGGCCACCCAGCCCTCGCTGCGCGCCGCCAGTGCCGCCACGGCCTCGTCGCCCAAATTGAGCGCCATGGTCTCGTTCAGAAAGGCGCGCACTTCCTCCGGCGTGAAGCGCAGATCGGCGGCGCGCAGTTCCACCAACTGGCCGCGCGCTCGCCACTGCGCCAGCGGCAGCGGCGGCTCGCTGCGGCTGGTGAGCACCAGGTGCATTTGAGCCGGCAAGTGTTCGAGCAGAAAACTCAGCGCCGCATGAATGGCCGGCGCCGTGATGACGTGATAATCGTCCAGCACCAGCGCGAAGTCTTCTTCCACTTCCGTCGCCTGGTTGATGAGGGCCGTGAACACCGCTTCCAGCGGCGCCGCCGCCTCACGCTCGGCGGCCGGCGGCGCGGCCTGCCCCAGCCCCAGTTCCAGCGTGCCCAGCGCCGCCAGCACATAGGCGGCAAAGCGCTGGGGGTCGTTGTCGCGCGCGTCCAGCGACACCCAGGCCGCCGGCCGGCTGCTGGCCGCGATCCAATCACTCAGCAGGGTGGTCTTGCCGAACCCGGCCGGGGCCGCAATCAGCGTCAGCTTGCGGGCCAGCCCGGCGTCTAGGCGGGCCAGCAGCGCCTGGCGCGGCACCCGCTTCGGCCGCACCTGGGGGATATAGAGCTTAGTCCGAATCAGGGCCGCCGGCTGCCAAGCCGGACCCGTCCGGGCGGTGAGCACAGATTTTGTAGGCATACGCTCTACGGACCAACGTTAAGACAAACCGAATTGATCGGGTCGACACTACCCAATAGGATGCACGTGGAGGCCAGCGCCCGCCCTGACCGGGGGACGCACCGCCGGGCCGGCTCAGCCCAGGCGTGCTGCGAGTATTCGCTTAACTACCCCGCGACCGGGGGGGCGGTTCAGAATTTTAAGGTTGGGATCAAACGGGGGAATATCCGGCCTTTTTGAACCCCCTAGACTGGGGGCGGCCGGCGGGCCTAGTCCGGTGTCTCGGTTTCGACCCATTGCCGGAAGGCGGCCACCACCGCCGGGTCGAAGTGGCGGCCGGCCTGCTCATAAATGTACGCCCGCGTGGCGGCCTCGGTCCACCCGGGCCGGTAAGGGCGGTCGGAGCGCAGGGCGTCGTAGACATCGGCCACCGCAAAGATACGGGCCGCCAGCGGGATCTGCTCGCCGCTCAGCCCCTCCGGGTAGCCGGTGCCGTCCCACTTCTCATGATGATAGTGCGGCACCTCCAGCGCGCGCCGCAGGTAGGCAATCGGCGCCAGCACATCCCGCGCATAAATCGGATGCCGCCGCATGACGGCCATTTCGTCCTCCGTCAGCGGGCCGGGCTTGTGCAGAATGGCATCGGGCACACCCAACTTGCCGATGTCGTGCAGCAGCGCGCCGCGCCGCATCTGCACCAGCCCGTCGGCCGCCAGGCCCATCGCCCGCCCCAGCCGCCCGCTGAGTTCCGTCACGCGTTGGGTATGGCCCTCCGTCTCGCGGTCGCGCAAGTCGAGCGCCCGTGACCAGCCTTCCAGGGTGGAGTCATACGCCAGGCGCAGATTGGTGTGCGAACGCTGCAAGTCGGCGTAAACCGTGGCGTTGTCAATTGCAATCGCCGCCTGCTCCGCCAGCGTCTCCACGAACTCCAGCCAGTCGGCGTCGCTGTGCACGCGCTGGCGGTGAAAGATCTCGAACACGCCCTTAAGCTGGCCCTTGGCCACCAGCGGCACGCCCACGAACGCCACGAACCCTTCGCCGCTAACCAGGTCGCCGCGCATCCGGCCCGGCGGCAGGGCGGTCAGGTCAGCCACCACCTGCGTGCGGCGCTCGGCCGCCACCTGGCCGCTCAGCCCCTCGCCCAGCCGCACCCGCAGTTGGTCGAAGAGGGTGGTGCGCAAGCCGCGCCCAGCCGCAAAGGTGAGCTGCTGCCGGTTTGGGTCATACAGCATGATCACCGCCGCGTGCGCGCCGAGCTGCTGGAGGGCTTGGCTAATCAGCACGTCCAGCGTGATGCTCAGGTCGAGGCTGGCGTTGATGGCCATGTCGATGGTGCGCAGCGAGGCGAGGCGCTGCAGTTGCACCTGGGTCTGCTCGTGCAGTGTCACACGCTGGATGGCGCTGGCCGCAATATCGGCCACCGCCGCCAGTAGTTGCACCTCATCCTCCCCGATGGGCAGGTCGCGCCCCACCCACAATACGCCAATGACCGCCTCCCGCGCTTTGAGCGGCACGGCGGCGACGGCCGGGGTGTGGGGCGTGAGCGCCGGCTGATAGTAACGCGCGTCCTGCCGGGCATCGGGGTTAACGTAGGTCTGGCCGGTCGCCATAACGTTGGCCGCCAGGCCGGTGGTCACCGGCAGGTGGTGGCCCAGCAGAAAGGCCCATTCGCCCAGCGCCGCCTCAATCGCCATGCTGTTGGTAGCCGGGTCGTGCAGGTCCAGGGTCGCCCCCGCCGCGTTCGTCAGCGCCGCCACCTGCTCCAAAATAATCGGCAGCATGTCGGCGCGGGTCGCGGCCAGGCGCAGGGCCTGGCTGAGACGGGCAATGGCCTCCAGCTCGCGCTCACGCTGCACGCGCTCGGTGACATCGCGGAAGTTGATGACGATCGCGGCCACATTCGGGTCCGCTAATTGGTTGTTGGCCCCCACCTCCACCCAGCACCACTCGCCCCGCTGCGTCAGGAAGCGCAGTTGCACCAACGCGCTGGGCAAGTGCCCCACCACCAGGTTCTCAAAGATCACGTGCGCGGCGGGCAAGTCCTCGGGGTGCAGCAGGCTGAAAACATCGCGGCCAACCGTTTCTTCCGGGGTAAAACCCAAAATGTGGTGGGTGGACGGGCTGGCATAGGTAATGACGGCGGTCTGGTCGACCAGCCAGATGGCTTCGGCGCTGTTTTCAATCAGCGCCTTAAAGCGGGCGGCGGTCTGCACCACCACCTGTTCGGCCTGCGCCGCCGCCTGGCGCAGACGGCGCTGTTCCACCGCCTGCTCCACGGCTGGCGGCAGCCGGGTCAGGCGGTCTTTCAGCAGGTAGTCGGCCGCGCCGGCGCGCATGGCCTCCACCGCCATGTCTTCGCCGATGGTGCCAGAGATGAGGATGAAAGGGATATCGAGGCCGCTGGCCCGCAGGCGTTGCAAGGCTTGCAAGCCGCTGAAGCGGGGCATGGCGAAGTCCGACAGGATGATATCGAGATCGGGCCGCAGCGCGGCGGCGAAGGCTTCGGGCGTATCCACCCGCTGCCACTCCACCTGATAGCCGCGTTGCAACGCCCGTAGGATCAACTCGGCGTCCTCCGGCCTATCTTCGACAAATAAGACGCGTAACTGCGCGCGCTCCATTTTTAGGACTATCCCCCGCTGTGCGGTCACGCCTCACGGCGTCCATTAACAAGTGCCTGGCGAGTGCCGGTCACATTGGGGGCGCCTGCCGCCACCCCGTTTCGAGCGTGCCCCTCTAAAGCTAAATCTCCTCTTCTTTATCATACTACCAAGGCGCGTTGCCCGCCTAACGGCTGGGCACGGCATTTCCACGGTTGCCACGGCCAATGCTAGAATAGCCGCTATGCGCCCCAACTACCCTTGGCTGTGCCTCGGCCTCGCCGGTCTGCTGGCGGCGTGCAGCGCCCGCGCCCCCGCCCCGCCCACCGCGGCGGCCACCGCGCCCGCCACGCCCGCCGACCCGTGGGCCGAATTGTTCCTGCACACCCCCTACCCCTTTACCGCCGCGCTGCCCCCGGCCGCCGTGTCGGCGCTCGACGGCGTCTACGTCAAGCGGGTCGACACCGGCACGCCCACCGTCCACTGCGTCCGCTGCCCCGAATATGCGCCCTACGACGGCCTGTGGCAACTGAGCTTCGACGACGGCATCTTTCGCATCCACCACGCCGCCACCGGCTGGAGCGGCATTGGCTCGTACACCGTCACCGGCGCGACCGTCACACTCTATAACGACCCCACCTGCCCCGAGCTCACCAGCCGCTACACCGTCACCCTGGCCGACGGCCAATTGGTGTTCGCCGACCCCGACACCGACCCGTGCGCCATCAAGCTGCGCACCATGAACCTCACCCAACAGCCCTGGTCGAGCTGCCAACCGCCCAAACAAGAAGCCGCCATCAGCGGGCATTGGCCCGTGCCGGACGGCTGCACATAGGCCCCCTTGCCATGAACCCAACTCGAACACCCGGGACCGCGGTGCTGCGTGAGCTTGAGCATCGCCTGCATCAGCGCGTGACCGGCGAAACCCGCTTCGACCCCTTCACCCGCGCCATGTACAACAGCGATGGCTCCATCCACCAGGTGCCGCCGCTGGGCGTGGTCTTCCCGCGCACCGGCGACGACCTGTGCGCCATCGTGGAGATCGCCGCCGAGCTGCATGTGCCGGTGCTGCCGCGCGGCGCGGGCACCAGCCTGGCCGGGCAGACCGTCGGCGCGGCCCTGGTGGTCGATTGCGCCCGTCACCTGACCAACATTCGCCGCCTCGACCCCGAGGCCCTCAGCGTCGAAGTCGAGCCGGGCGTTGTCGGTCTGTCCCTCAACCGCCACGCCGCCAAGCACGGCCTCATGTTCGGCCCCGACCCGGCCTCGCTCGACCGCGCCACCTTCGGCGGCATGATCGGCAACAACTCCACCGGCATGCACTCCATCCGCTACGGCATGACCGGCGACCATGTGCTGGCGCTCGACGCCGTGCTCAGCGACGGCAGCGCCGCCACCTTTGCGGCCATGACCACCGCCGCCGCCCAGGTGCAGGCCCAGGCCGCCGGCCGCGCCGGGGCCATCTATGCCGCCGCGCTGGCCCTGCGCGACCAGTATGCCGACGCCATTCGCAATCGCTGGCCGCGCGTCTGGCGGCGCGCCTCCGGCTACAGCCTCCACTACCTCATTAACTATTCGGCCAGCACGCCGCCCGTGTGGTACCGCCCGGGCGAGGCCTACCCGCCCGCCCACGAGTTCAACCTCGCGCCGGTGCTGGCCGGGTCGGAGGGCACGCTGGCGCTCTTCCGGCGCGCCACAGTGCGGCTGGTGCCGCGCCCCAAGCACACCGTGCTGGTGGTGCTGCCCTTCCATTCCGCTGTCGCCGCCTGCGACGCCATCCCCACCCTGGTCGGCTATCGGCCCGCCGCCATCGAACTGCTGCC
>JAYUUW010000746.1:0-4219 GCA_043754665.1 Anaerolineales bacterium
GTCAGCCATCTGCAGAATCGGCCGCGTAAAGCGGAAGGGCGTCAGGTCCGTCGGCGTGCCGTCATCAAGCGCCAGCTCGCTCAACAGCCGCCCAAGCAGCGACGCAAACTTGAAGCCGTGCCCCGCCCCAATCGCCAGGCTGATGGCCGGGTGGCCCGGCAGCGTGTCCAGCACAAAGTCGCGGTCGGGCGGCAGCTCGAACAGGCAGGTCTTGGTATACAGCACTGGCCCCACCGCGCGCGGCAGATAGCGTTCCATAAATGCCGTCAAGCGCTGCTCGGTGGCCGCGTTTGGCGCAAACGTGCGCGTCTCGGCCGTCACCTCGTCGCCGCCCACATCCTGCGCCGCCTTCACCGCCGCCTCGCCATACACCGGAAAGCCGTAGAAGCACGGCTCGTCCAGCCAAATCCACACCGGAAAGCGCTCCGGCGCAAACTCGGCGAGGTGCGGCGTGGCGTAATACGTCACCTGCTCCTGCGTGATCGTCAGAGGCAGCCGCAGCCCGAAGTGCGCCAGGAGGTTGTTCGACCACGCGCCCGCCGCCACCACCAACCGCCGGCAGCGGTAAATCTCCCCGCCCGCCGCCACCTCCACCTCGCCGCCGTGGTCGCGCACCGCCGTCACCGGCGCATTCGCCACTATCGCCGCGCCATACGCCTGCGCCAGCCGCAGATGCGTCGCCGTGGCCCGCGCCGCCGCCACCATGCCGCTCTCCGCCTGGTACAGGCCATGCACGTCATCGGTCAGTTGGAATTGCGGCCAGCGCCGCATGATCTCACCTGCCTCCAGGTGCTCGAACGGCACGCCGCAGGCGGTCAGGCTGTCGCTGTAGTCTGTCAGGGGGATGGCCGACCGGCGCGGCGCGAAGTCCAGGCCGCCGGTCTTGAGGATCAACGCTTCGTGCGCGTCGGCTTCCAGCGCGGCCCAGGCGGCGTAGGCCTGCTGCGCCAGCCGCACATAAAATGGGGTGTGATACGACAGCCGGATGAGGCGCGAGTGGTCGTGGGAGCTGCCGCGCGCGTGGCCCAGCTCAAACTGCTCCAGGCCCAGCACCGCGCCGCCCGTGCGCCGCGCCAGCCAATACAACGCGCCCGCGCCCAGCCCCCCCAGGCCCAGCACGATGGTGTCATAGTCGCGCCGCATTCGCGATGGCCGGCGGCGGCACTAGACGGCGGCTTCTTTGAGCTTCTGGGCGTAAGCGCCCACGGCGGCCGGCAGCGCCGCACCCGGCTGTGTAAAGATCAACGGCGCGCCGGTGGTCAGCGCCAGCGGCTGCTGCCGGTCGTAGGGCACCACCAGGTCCGGCGGGCGGCCAAAGGCGCGCTCCACGGCGGCGGGCGGCAGCGTGTTCTCGGGCGACACGTGGTTGAGCACAATCTCCACCGTGCTGTCGGGGCGGCGCACACCATCGAGCAGCTTCAGCGTGCCCACGCCCGAATGCACCGCGCACACGTCCGGCGTCACCACCATCAGAATGCGCTGCGCCAGCCCCAACGCGGTCCAGGCCGCTTCGTCCAGCCCGGCCGCGTCCACAATCACATCGGTGAAGAAAATTTGCAGCGCCTCCAGCGCGGCGCGGAAGGTGGCGGCCGGCGGCCCCAGGCGCACCGGTTGCGACGGCGCGGCCAGCACCAGCAGGCCCGACTCGTGCTTGAGCAGCAGTTGCGCCGTGCTGGTCGAATCCGGCGCGGCGGGCAAGTTGGCCCAGGAGGTCGGCGCGGCCAGGCGCAGGTTGAGCCCCACGTGCCCGCCGGTGGTGGTCAGGTCCACCAGGCACACCCGCCGGCCAATGCGCACCAGCGCCCCGGCCAGCGTCACCGCCACGGTGGTGCGGCCCACCCCGCCGCGCAGGCCCGTCACCACAATCAACCGGCCGGCGGCCGACTGCGCGCCGGGGGTCTGCTCGACCGTGCGCCGCGCCGCCGACTGGCGCAGCAGGTCGCCCAGGCGGCGGTTGAGCACGTCAGCCTCAAACGGCTTGGCCAGGTAGCCATCGGCCCCGGCCTCAATCGCGCTGTCATAGTCGGCCGACTGGGCGCGGGCAGTGAGCATGAGGATCGGCACAGCGGCCGTGGTCGGGTTGGCGCGCAGCCGCCGCGTGACCTCGTAGCCGTCGATGTCGGGCATCATCACATCGAGGATGATGGCGTCAAAGTCGCCGGTCTCGGCCAGCTCCAGCCCCTCGAGGCCGCGCGCCGCCAGCGTGGGCGTGTGGCCCAGCTTGGTCAGCGTCACGCGCATCAGCGGGCGCATGTCGGCGTCGTCGTCGACCACCAGCACCTTAGCCATTGGGCTTGCCTCGCGTCACAATCGGCGCAATCATCTCCACCTGCGCCTTGTTCACCAAAATCGCGCCGCCCGAAAAGCTCGTCTCCGGGTTGGCGGTGCCAATGGCCGAGGCGTTGAACACCATGACAAACCGCCCAGTGCCGCCCACCAGCAGTTCGGCCGCATCGTATTTGTGGATGACTTCGATCTGCCCCTGCACCTCAAACTGCGGCGTGGTCACCATCACCGGCACGGTGATGACGCGCGAATAGCCGGCGCGCGGCTGGGCGTGCGAGCCCAAATCTTCGCGCCGCGCCACCACTACCAGCACCGCCTGATTCTTGGCAATGTGCGCCGCCTCAAAGTGCTGCACAATCTTCGCCGGCTGCTGCAAACGCGAGAAGTAGGCGTCTTCAACTTCGATGAGCGAATAGGTGGCGTCGTTCAGGTGCGCCAGCAGGCCGCTCGGGCCGACGGCCAGCCGGCAGGAGATGCGATGGTCCTCGGAGAAGATGTCGATGTTGATGCCGCTGCGGGACGAGATCATGCGCGCCTCCTGGCGCCCAGAGTCTGGCGTGACCAATGGGGTGGTAAAACCGACGCCGGCTGGGTGACGGCTAGGCTTATTCTATGCGAACGCGCCGGAAATGGGAAATTGGAGTGAATCGTCATAATCCCCGCCCAGAATAGATTTGCCACGCCCGCCACGCCCGCCACGCCCGCCGCAGCCGCCGCGGTACGCTCCGCCGCGCGGCGGCTCAGGCTTATCCGCCGCGCCGGCCATACTGAACCAAAACCGCTTGCGGCCGGTAAGGTTTACCAAATACATGTGCCGCGCCAGGCCGCTTGAGGTGCGGCCGAACGGCCGTCTGTCGGTCCAGCGTCGCTGGCTCGCCAGCCTGCCCCAGCCGCTTTGGTAGGGAACGCAGTTGACAATTGAAGCAAGTACGCTAAAACTAATGCCTTAGGTGACGGGGCCGCTGGCTGCACCGGCCAGACGCCGTCACCCTCATTGGGCAGCCGTTTCTTTCTGGAGGAGGAAGAAGATGCGCTTACAGAAATCGCTCTGGTCCGTCCTGAGCAGTTTGGTGGCGGGCGCCGTGCTCGCCAGCGCCTGCACCGGGCCGGCCGCCACACCGGCGGCCACCCCGGCCCCGGCCGACACGCAAGCCCCCGCCAGCACCACCGCGCCCGAGGCCACCCTGGCCCCCGAGCCCACTGCCGCCCCCTCATTTGCGGGCAGCGCCACCATCACCTTCGTGCAGGAACCCGACAACCTCAACCCGCTCTACACCACCATGTGGTTCTCGCAATTGACCACGCAGTTCTTTCTCAAGGGCGTGTGGTCGTTCGACGACCAATCGCAGCCCTACCCCGAACTGGCGGCCGAAATCCCGTCGGCCGAGAACGGCGGCGTGAGCGAAGACGGCCTGACCATCACCATCAAGTTGAACCCCGATGTCACCTGGAGCGACGGCGAGCCGCTGACGGCCGACGACTTCGTCTTCACCTGGCAGATGGTCATGTCCGACAAGAACATCGTGCTGTCGCGCGCGCCCTACGAGCAGTGGGTGACCGACGTAACCGCCGCCGACCCGCAGACCGTGGTGGTGACGCTGTCCGCCCCCTACGCCGCCTGGCTCACCACCCTCTTCACCACCGTGCTGCCCCAGCACATTCTCGAACCCGTGTTTGAGGCCGAGGGCACGCTCGATGCCGCTGAATGGAACCGCGCCCCCACCGTGGGCGTGGGGCCGTTCGTGTTCAGCGAGTGGGAGCCGCAAAGCCACATCATCTTCGCGGCCAACCCCAACTGGATTCGCCCGCCCCAACTGGAGCAGGTCGTTATCCGCATTTCGCCTGACGACGCGGCCCAAGAAGCCGCCATTCTGGCCGGCGACACGCAGATCGGCGTGTTCCTCGACTCAAGCCAGGTCGCCACGCTGGAGGC
>JAYUUW010000747.1:0-7470 GCA_043754665.1 Anaerolineales bacterium
CGCTGCGTTTCGCTCGGGACGGCGGTGTAGTCGCTGGAGGTGGCCCACACGCCGCGCAAGATGCCGGCCACGGGGGTGGCGGTGCCGGCGAGGTCATACAGCCGGCAGACCCGCACGAGCAGGTCTTTGTCCTCGGCGACGTGGTAGGCAGAGTCGAAACCGCCGAGGGCCGCGAAGGCCGTCGCCGCGATGGCGGAGACTTGCAGGGGAATCCACTCGCCGGTCATGGCGGGCGTGAGGCAGTTGCCGGTCAGGCCGTGCTCGAACTGGTACAAGACGCGGCCGGCGCTGTCGATGAGCTGGGCCGCGCCGTACAGCCAGGCCGCGCCGGAGGGGGCCAGGGCCGCCCAGGTGCTCAGCGCGCCGGGCAGCAGCCAGTCGTCGTCATCAAGGAAGTGCAGGTAGCGGCCGGCCGCCAGGGCCGCGCCGGCGTTGCGGGCCGTGCTGCGCTCGCGCCCGCCGCCGGTGCTGATGACACGCACGGCGGGTGACGGCTGCCAGGCCGCGGGTGGCAAAGGGACGGTGGAGTCATTGACGACGATGACCTCAAACGGCTCAGCGCATTGCTGGGCCAGCACGCTTTCAACAGCCCGCGCGAGCGAGGCGCGGCCGATGGTGGGGATGATGGTGGAGCAAAACATAAGGGTGGAGTTTAAGGCCGCAGACGCTCGGCCACGACGGTCATGATGCGGCCGACGCAATGCTCCAGCGTGAGCGTGGTGGTGACAAGTTGATAGGCCTGCGCGACGATGCGCTGCCGCTCGGCGGTGTGCTGCAAATAATGCTGAATGGTGCGGGCCAGGTCGGGGATGGGCGCGGCGACGTAGTGCGTGCCGGCCACATAGGCCGGGCAGTGCGGCAGCAGCGGCTCGGAGACGATGAGCGAACGATTGGGCATGACGATGGGGAAGCGCAAGAAGTTGTCGTCGTACCAGGTGCGCGTGAGGTTGAGCGTGATCTTGGCCCGGTTGAGCAGGCGGGTGCGCTCGTCGCCGAAGATGAAGGGATGCTCCTCGTTGTCGGCCACATACATCTCGACGCCCAGCGCGCGCAGTTCGGACCGCACCCGGTCGAGCAGGCCGCTGCGCCGCCGGCCGGCGCGCGCGCCCATCCACAGCACGTCGATGTCGCGCTCCAGCCCCAGGTCGGCATACCAGCCGGGCACCGACCCCCACGGCACGGCCAGCGTGGGCAGGCCGTGCTGGGTGTGCAGTTGGGCATAGATGGTTGAGAAGTCGACCAGGAGCGTCAGCCAGCCCCGGTGATAGGCATAGTGATAGTCGCCCAGGTAGCTAAAGCGGTGCATGCGGGCGTTGACCCAGCGCACGGGCGGGGTGTGGGCCAGCGCGCGAGCGGCCGGCGCGCTGCTGCGGGGCAGGCGCCCGAGCCACGAACGCGCACCGCCCAAGGCGCGCATGACGGGCCAGGGCAGCTTGAGGTCGGGCAGGCCTTCATCGTTCCAATGCACCAGCAGCGGGCGCTCGGCAGCGGGCAGGCGGCCTAACTGGGCGGGCACTTCTAAGAAGTGCCCGTAGGGGCCTTGCGAAAAGACCACCTGCGCGTCGCGGGGCAGGGGCTGATCCCAAGCGACGAGGGTGGCGGCGTGGCCGAGGGTGGTTAGGGCGGCGTGGATGGCTTCGGCCATGCCGTCGAGCGGCATCCATTGCACGACGGCTACCCGGAATGAGGCGGCCGCCGCGGCGGCACGGCCCGGCGCAGGAACGGCGCTGTTTGCCAGGGTCATAGCGAAAGCATGACCACCGGCTGGGCGGTGGCGTTTGGGACCAGCCGGCCGGCGTGGTAATCGGCCTTCAGTTGGTCAACGGCGGCCAGCAGGCGGGTGGTGACCCGGTCGAGCACGGGGTCGGTGGTGAGCTGCGGCGCGGCGTGCGCGGCCAGGTGCTGCAAGTCGCGGGCGGTGCGCGCCACCTGGCGGCGATACCACGCGCCGCTGAGCGCGCCGGCCGGTTTGACCACCAGCCACTCGGCCACGCGCGCCAAGGGCCCGCGCTGGGGCCAGCCTTTGAGCCGGCGCAGCCGTGCCTGCACCGCCGCCGGCAGGTAGAGCGGGGTGAGGCGATACGGCTGGTAGGGCAGGTCGACCGATTCGACCCAGTCGTGCCACTTGAGGGGCAGAATGTGTTTGTAGGCGGTGACTGGCACCCACGGCGTGCGCACCGCATCGGCCACGATGGTGCCGTGCAGCGCTTCGCTGATGAGCAGTTCGGTTTGGCGCAGATCGGTCAGCACGGCCTCGACTCCGGCCATCGGGTCGATGAAGTGAATGCCGGCCAGGTCGCAGGCGGCGCGCCAGTGGCCGTAGGCATCGCTCCACCAGTGCGGCATGAAAGACACGCGATGGCGCTTGGGCGCGAACGGCAGCGGCACGGCGCGCACCAGCATGGCCGAGTCGGTGATGGCGGCGCGCGGGTCGAGGCCCAACGCCTGGGCGGAGCGCGGCCCGCGCACGGCGTAGATGCGCCAGGTGGCATCCGGCGCGGGGGTGCCCTGCCCGTAGCCGATGCCGGAGCCCAGGATGGCTTTGACCGGCCGGGTGGGCAGCAGGTCGTTGAGCAGCGAGCCGATGCCAACGAACAGGCGGTCACTGGCGGGGTCGAGCAGGCCGGGCAGCAACTGTGGCCAAAGCCAGTGGTTGAGCGGGCCATCGCCGAAGTTCTGATGGGGGTAACAATAGAGCTTCACAGCGTCTCAGGGCTGAACTGAGGGCGAGGGGGCCTGCACGTACGCCCGACCCCGCCGCCCCAGCAGCACAAGCACCCCGTGCGCGGCGAAGACCAGGGCCATGGCATCGACCGGCAACCGATAACGAATGAGCGCCCACGACAGTAAATGGATGGCGGTGTAGGCGGCCATGAACACCAGCAGCAAACCGCCGGCGCGACTCCGGCCGCGGCCGGCGGTGACCCACGCGCCGCTGCCCAACAGCATGAAGGGCAGCGCCAGCCCGAACGACAGCAGGCGCACAACGTTGCTGAGCGGGCTGGAGTCGCCGGAGGGCCAGAACATGAAGTATATCGGAATGCGGCTGAGCGAGAGCCGCAGATAGCGGGCCGGGTCGGCCTGCACAAATTGCAGCCCGCGCTGGAGCAGGGCGTTGTCGAGGGCGGCCTCATCGAGACCCCGCAACTCAGCAGGGATGAGGTCGGTGTAGTTGACCTCCGTGAGCACAGCCACGAACTGGTCGCCATAGATAGGGTGGTTGGCCCAGAAGAAGGCGTAGCCGGCGTTGGTGTTCAGGAGCACGATGCGGTGGAACTGGCGATAGTTGAAGGCCGTGACGGGCGCTATAAGGGCCAGGGTGACCGCTCCGGCCAGCGCGGTGCCGGCGATGAGCCGCCGGAGGCCCGGCCCCCACGCGCGGACGGGGCCGGTGGTCCGCAGCCATTGCCAATAGAGCCAGCCGAGCAGCAGCGGCACGCAGGGCAGAAACACTTGCCGCAGCAGGGCGGTGAAGCCCAGCGCCAAGCCCAGCTCGACCCAGCGCCGCCACGGCGGGGCCGCGCCATCAGCGGCGGGCGCGAGGCGCAGGGTGCAGTCGAGCACCCACAACAGGCCGACGATATAGCCGCTCTCGGTCATGAGCGCGCCGGCATAGTAGACCAGGTAGCCATACCCGGCGGCCCAGGCGGCGGCCAGCAAGGCGGTGAGTTCGAGCGCCCCGGGCGGGGCTGGGAACACGCGCCGGGTGAGGCGAAAGACCAGCCACGGCAGCAGCGCGCCGATGAGGATGGCCTGGATCAGCCGGGGGACAAGCGGGTGCACGCCCACCACGGCGTAGACGGTGGCCAGCCAGAGCGTGTAGAGATACGACCAGTGGGCGGTGGGCTCACCGGCGGGCGTGATCGGCCACCAGGCCCGGTCAAACGTAAAACCATGGCCCGCTAGCAGCCGTGTCGCCAGGGTGTGATACGACACCTGATCGTACACGCCCGGCAGCGTGTCGACGGTGTTGCCCATGATCAGCGCCACGGCCACACGCGCGCCCATCGCGAAGATGATCACGCTGAGCAGAGCGCGGCGGTTGGTCAGGCGGGCGGCGAGGCGCGTGAGCATCACAGCTTCGGCAGATAGGGCTTGACGCCATACACGGCGACGATGTCGCCCAGGTTGAGGCGGGCCAGGCGGTGGGCCAGGCTTGGGTGACGGGCCAGCACCTGCGCGCGGCGGGCCAGCGGTCCCGGCAGGGTGCGGCTGCCCCAGGTGCCCAACAAATGCGGCCAGGTGAGGTAGCGGCTGGGCGAGTAGTGCCCGCGCACCGTCAGGCCGCAGTCGGTGAACAGGCGCGCCAGCGTGGCGGCGCTGAAGAAGTTGAGATGGTCCTGCACGAAGTGGCGGTGCTTAGGGCCGAGCAGCCGCACGCCCCAGGTGGCGATGTTGGGCACCTCGATGAGCAGCGCCCCGCCGGGCTTTAGAAAATGCACCAGCTTACGCAGATCCTCGCGCGGCTGCGGCAGATGCTCGAACACCTGGAAGGCGGTGATGGCGTCGAAAAACTCGGCCGGGTAGGTGTCGGCGCGCAGGGTGTCGGTGATAACCTGAGCGTGGAAGCGGGCGCGGGCGTAAGTGGCGTGACCCGGCAGCGGCTCCAGGCCATACGGCTCCCAGCCCTGCGGCCCGGCCGCGCCGAGGAAGAACCCGCCGCCGCAGCCGAAGTCGAGCAGGCGGCCGGGCTTACCCGTGAGGCGCTTAAGAATGTCGAGCGCGGGCTGGCTGTTGCGGTCGAGCGCGGGGCGCTCGTTTTCTTTGGCTTGCAGCAGCGGCCATTCCCACGTGTCCTGTACATCGGCCAGGTCGGCGCTGGTCACCGCTTGCGCTGAGGGGCCGGCGGTGGGGCCGTCGAAGATCAGCGCGTGGGTGTCGAGCCGGGGCGAGACGTAGACCAGGCCGCAGCGGCGGCAGCGCACCACCGGCCCCGGCGAGTGCGCGGGCTGATACAGCGGCTGCTGGTCGAGCGCGCCGCACAGCGGGCAGGGCACCGGCTCGGCGCTAGGCGGCATGGGCGGCCTCCGGCGCGGCTTGATAGACGCGATCCCAGGCGGGGTAGATGGCGCGCCAATCGTAGTGGGCGGCCACGGTGCGCCGGCCAGCGGCGGCGATGCGCGCCGCGAGGTTTGGGTCGGCCAGCACGCGGTTGACGGCCTCCGCGAAGGCGGCGGGGGTATCGGCCAGCAGCAGATTGTCGCCATCGCGATAGGCGAGGCCCTCGGCCCCGATGGTGGTGGAGACCACCGGCACGCCGCGCGCCCAAGCGTCGAGGATCTTCACGCGCATGCCGCCCCCGGCCAGCAGCGGCACCACAAACACCTGGCTCTTGGCCCAAAAGGCATCGGCTTCGTCCACGTACCCCGGCGCTTGAATGACGCCGCGCTGGTGTAGGTCGAGCGCGGCCAATTCCGCCGGCGGCTGCCGCCCAATCGCCCAAAAGACGGCGGTGGGATGCGCGGCGTGCACGGCCGGCAAGGCCTCGCGGCTGAACCACAGCACGCCCTCGCTGTTGGGCGGCCAGTGCATGCCGCCCAAGAACAGCAGGCCGGGCGGCGCGGCCGGGCCGGCGGGCGCGGGCACGGCTTGCGCGTCGATGCAAATGGGGATGACGGCGCTGAAGGCCGGGACGGGCGGCGCGGCATACAGCGCCCGCAGCGCGGCGCGGTCGGGCGCGGTGACGGTGACGACTTGATCGAAGGCCAGGCAGGTGCGGGCCTCGTAGCGGGCCATGAGGCCGGCCTCGCGCTGCCAGGCCAGGCGGCGCAGCGGTGAGCGGGCGGCGCCGGCCATACGGCGCGGGATGAGGTAGACGGCGTTGTGTTGGTCGAGCACCAGGCGCGGCGGGTGGCCGTGCTGCGCCGCGAAGGCGCGGGCGGCGAGGGCATAGGGCGCCATCCACAACTGGTCGGCGTGGATGACATCGAAGCGCTGGCCGGCCAGCAGCCGGGCCAGCGCCTGGGCCATGGCGGGCAGCCAATCCCGGGCGATGAGCACCGGCTCGCCGCGCAGGCCGCTGCGCAGCACCGCCGCCGCATCGCGCAGGCGCGAGCGCGGCAAGGGGCAAGTGACCACCTGGGCGCAGACCGACCGCAAATGCGCTAAGGCGGCGGGCGGGTCGCTGGTGCGCACGAAGCTCACCAGCGTCACCTGGTGCTGCGCGGCCAGGTGGCGCAGCACATAGTAGGCGCGCACCTTGGGGCCGGCGTCGAGCGGGTAGGGCAGCACCTGGGTGAGAAAAAGAATGTTCACACGAATCAAAAGGTGGCGAGTTGCGCCAGCACTTGGGCATAGCCGGCCAGCATGGCGCGGGCATGGGCCTGTGCCGCCCCTGCGCGGCGCGCCTGCCGCCAGCGCCACAGCCCCAGCCGGATGACGGCGGCCGTGGCAATGATGGCCTTGAGCGCGCCGCGGCGCAGCGGGCCGGGGGATTGGTGCTTGTGGTAGAACTGGCAATAACTGCGGTAGAACTGCGGCAGGTTGCGCTGCGGATTCTGGTCCATGCTCTGCTGGCCCAGGTGCACGATCGCGGCCGTGGGCAAATACATATTCGGCCGCCCGTGGCGCTGGGCGCGGTAGCACCAGTCCGTCTCTTCTAAGAACAGAAAGTAGCTGGCGTCCAGGCCGCCCAATTGCTCCCACAGCGCGCGCGGGATGAGCAGGGCCGCGCCGACCAAATGATCGACTTCACGCGGCTGCGTCAGTTCGGAGGGCTGGTACTCGGTGCGCCGCGCCAAGGGCAGGGCCGGCAGCTTCCACAAATACAACGCATCGGAGAGCGCCATGCCCAGCCCTGGAAAGCCGCGCCAGCACGAGCGCTGGGGCGTGCCGTCGGCGTTGAGCAGCCGGGGGCCAATCGCGCCGGCCGTGGGGTGCGCTTCGGCGAAGGCCACCAGTGTGGCCAGCGCGCCGGGCTGCACCCGCGTGTCGGGGTTCAGCAGCAGCAAATATTGGCCGCGCGCCGCCTGCGCCGCCTGGTTGTTGGCCGCCGCGAAGCCGACGTTGGCGGCGTTGGCTAAGACCTCCACCATAGGAAACTGGTCACGGATCAGCGCCACGCTGCCATCGGTGGAGGCGTTGTCGACGACCATGGTCTCATACGTCAGCGCGCCCGCGCCGGCCGGCAGGCTGCCCAAACAATCCGCCAGCACCGTGGCGGCGTTCCAGTTGACGATGAGAATCGAGAGGACGGGGTCGGTCACGGCCAGGCGGACGGCGCTAGGCCGGGGCGGTCAGGCAGGTGCGCAGCAAGACCTGGTCTTGTTCGGCCCGCAGCCGCCAGCGCGGCCGTTTGGCTGCCCGCGCTGGCAGCATGAGCAGCGCCCGCCACAGCGCCAGCCGCAGCGCCGCGCCGGCCAGAAAGGCCACGCGCAGCGCCCAGGCGGCGGCGGCGCCGTAGTGCCGCGCAAAAAAGCGCAGCTTGCTCTGGTACAACAGGCCGTAGCTGCGCGCCGATTGCTGTTGGCT
>JAYUUW010000748.1:0-4233 GCA_043754665.1 Anaerolineales bacterium
GTCTGGCGCGCCAAGGGCTTCACTGGGCCAATGCCCGTCATCCCGCAGTTTGGCGTGGACCCGGACCTATTCACGCCCCCGCCGCGCCCCGCCTCCGCTTCACCGATCCCGTTTACTATCGGCTATGCCGGCCGTTTTGTGCCGGAGAAAGGCGTCGATCTGCTGCTGCGCGCCGCCGCCCAACTGCCGCCCGATACGTGCGTGCGCCTGATCGGCTCCGGGCCAGAGCAGGCGCGGCTGGCGCAGTTGGCCGCCGACCTGGGCCTGGCGGCGCGCGTGACGTTTGAGACTGCGCCCTCGCTGGCCATGCCCGCCCGTTTGGCGGCGCTCGACTGCCTGGTTCTGCCCTCGCGCACCCGCCCCAATTGGAAGGAGCAGTTTGGCCGCGTGCTGATCGAAGCCATGGCCTGCGGTGTGCCTGTCGTCGGCGCTGCGTGCGGCGAAATCCCCAACGTCATCGGCGACGCCGGCCTGCTCTTCCCCGAGGGCGACGTGCCAGCACTCGCCGCCCACCTGCGCACCCTGCACGCCGACCCGGCCCACCGTGCCGCCCTCGGGGCCGCCGGCCGCGCCCGCGTCCTTGCCCACTACACGCAACAGCAAATCGCCCAGGCCACCGTGGCGCTCTACCGCCAAATATTGGCGGCCTCAGCCTGACCTCCATGCCTACCGACACTTCGACTCTCGTCAGCCCGCCTCTATCCCGTAGCCCGCGCAGGCGGGCTTCGCCTTCCGAGCTTGCGAGTGCCGCAGTTTTTACCGCCAGCTACTCAATCCCAACTCTCGCCATGACCACGACCTATAAGTGGCATAAGGGCACCCCTTCCCGCACCGGGAAGGGGCCGGGGGTTAGGTCAACCGTTAGCCCCCCTCACCCCCCGCTCCCCCTCCATGGGCTATAATTCGACCGTCACCCGCGCCGCGTCCGCGCACATTGCCCTCAACGCGCAGTTGTTGTTTGGGCGCGCCTCGTACCGCAGTGCGGGCATCCATCACTATATCGAGCAGTTGCTGCACCATTTGCCGGCCGCCGCGCCGGATTGGCGCTTTACGGTCTTCGTGGGGGCTGGCCGCCCGGACATGGCCGGCGCGGAGGTGCAGCGCACGCGGCTGCCCACCGCCCGCCCGCCCGTGCGGATCATTTGGGAGCAGCTCGCGCAGCCGTTGGCCGTGGCCCGCGCCCGGCCCGACCTGCTGCATGCGCTGGCGTTTGTCTCACCCATACTGACATCGACGCCCACTGTCGTGACCGTCTACGACCTTTCGTTCCACATCACGCCTGACCGCTTCCCGCCCGCCCAGCGGTTCTATTTGCGTACCCTCACCGGCCTGTCCTGCCGCCGAGCGCGGCGCGTCTTCGCCATCTCCGAAAGCACCCGCGCCGATGTGGTGCGCCTGCTCGGTGTCCCGCGCGACCGGGTCGACGTGGCCTACCCCGGCGTCGAGGCCGCCTTTCAGCCGCTGACCGCCGCCGCCGTGGCCGCCTTCCGCGCCCGCCGCGACCTGCCCGCGCGCTTTGTGCTCTACCTTGGCACGCTCGAGCCGCGTAAGAACCTCACCACCCTGCTCGCCGCTTTCGCCACCCTGCACGCCGCCCAGCCCGACCTGCACCTGGTGCTGGCCGGCGGGCGCGGCTGGTGGTACGCCGACCTGTTCCGGCAAGTGCAGGCGCTGGGCCTGGCCGCCGTTGTCCACTTCCCTGGCTACGTGCCCGCCGAAGAGCTGCCGCTGTGGTACAACGCCGCCGCCGCCTTCGCCTACCCCTCCGCCTATGAGGGCTTCGGCATGCCCGTCACCGAGGCGCTGGCCTGTGGCTGCCCGGTCGTCACCACCACCGCCTCCTCCCTGCCCGAGGCCGGGGGCGACGCTGCCTACCTCGTGCCGCCCGCCGACGCCCCGGCTCTGGCCGCCGCGCTGGCCCAAGCGCTTGTGCCCGACCCTGCCCGCCAACAGCGCGGCCTCACCCACGCCGCCCGCTTCACCTGGGCCGCCACCGCCGCCCACACCGTGGCCGGCTATCGTCGGGCGCTCGACCCCGCATGACCGCGCCCGAACCGAAGCCCTCCAAAGAAACGCGCGCGGCGCGGCGCTCGTCGGGCCTGGCCCGGCGCACCCGCGCCCTGGTCCTCAGCCTGTTGCTCGACGCCGTCTTCATCAACCTCGCCTTCGCGCTGGGCTACTACGTCCGCTATCAGTTGCAGTTATTCATCCCGGTCAACGACGCCAACTTCGCGCCCTATCGCGTCTATATCCCCTTCCAGCTCGGTTACATGGTGATGCTGCTGATTTTCCTGGCCTTCGACGGTGTCTATCACCGCCGGCGGCAGGGCAGTTGGTTCGACGAGCTCTACCGCATTGGCAACGCCACCACCACTGTGGTGGTCATTCTCATCGCCACCACCTTCATAAGCTTGCTCTATTCCCGCCTGCTGTTGCTCGAGGCCGGCCTCATCACCATTGCGCTCCTCAGCGGCTATCGCCTCCTCTGGCGGCTGGCCGATGCCGGCTTCCGGCGGCGCGGCGTGGGCGTCGACCGGGTGCTGATTGTCGGCGCGGGCGAATTGGGCCGCGCCGTCATGCGCAACCTGGTGGCCCGCCCCGAACTGGGCTACCGCGTGGTCGGCTTTGTGGATGACGATTTGAGCAAGGGCGACCTGGGCCGCTTCAAGGCGCTCGGCGGGCTGGAGAGCATCGGCGGGATTGTGAAGGGCGAGCGCGTCGATGAGGTCATCATCACGCTGCCCTGGACTTATCATCGCACCATCATGGGCCTGGTGCGCTCGTGCGAGAGCCTGGGCGTGCGCGCCCGCGTGGTGCCCGATGTCTTTCAGCTCTCGCTCAACCGCGTGGATATGGATGACCTGGGCGGCATTCCGCTGATGGGCCTAAAAGACACCCGCCTGCCGCGTGTGGCCCAAATCGTGAAGCGCGGCATGGATTTCGCCTTCGCCTCACTCGCCTTGCTCATCACCGCGCCGCTGCTGCTCCTGGTGGCCGTGCTCATCCGGCTCAACTCGCCCGGCCCGGCGCTCTTTCGCCAGAAGCGCGTAGGGCAGGGCGGCCGGCTGTTTGAAATTTACAAGTTTCGCTCCATGCGCGTCGGGGCCGAGGAAGAACAGGCGCTGCTCAAAGACCAGAACGAATCCAGCGGTCCGCTGTTCAAGATGAAGGCCGACCCGCGCGTTACCGGCCTGGGCCGCTTCCTGCGCCGCTCCAGCATTGATGAGCTGCCGCAATTTTTCAACGTGCTGCGCGGCGAGATGAGCGTGGTCGGCCCGCGCCCCGGCCGCCCCACCGAAGTCGCCGAGTACCAGCCCTGGCACCGCCAGCGCCTGGAGGTGCCGCCCGGCATTACCGGCCTGTGGCAAGTCTCTGGCCGCAGCGAGCTCACCTTTGACGAGATGTGCCTGCTCGATATCTACTACATCGAGAACTGGTCGCTCGGGCTGGATGTCAGTATCATGCTCCGCACCATCCCGCGCGTGTTCCTGGCCGAAGGCGCTTATTAGAGCGGACTGCTCTTTGACATATGCCGTCACCCAACACTGCGCCGTATCGCTGCCTCGCGTAGGGGCGTTTGCCTGCCCCGGATGATCTTGCCGGGGAATAAACGCCCCGCGCGCGCTACCAACCGAACTGCTCGCGTCAAGCGGGAACCCGCTCTATTGAGATTTCGCTATGTAACTTGACGGTCAGCAGTGACGGCAGTAGCTGGTCAGTCGCAGCCGCGCTAATAGAGTAGGCGAATAACGCAATACGAGGGCCGGCCTCGCCGGCCCGAAGTACTGCGTTATTCGCAGAGGGTCAGATATTTTGTATCAAGGATTCATCGTGCGATGAGCCGGCCCCAGGACGTTGGTGGGCGCATTGCCTCATTCGCTCCGTCTGCCGCGTGTCAATTTCCCTTCTGAAACGTCAATAGCCCAGCCCTGCGCCGCCCGCGTACATTAAGAATCAAACCCCCATAGTCGTGTTATTGTATGGGGGCCGTACTTCCCGCCTATCCGAAGGACGAAGAGCACCATGCCAGTACACATCATTGTCGGCGCCCAGTGGGGTGATGAGGGCAAGGGCCGCATTACCGACCTGCTGGCCGCCGACGCCGCCGTGGTGGCCCGCTATTCCGGCGGCGACAACGCCGGCCACACCGTCACCGTCGATGGGCCCGACGGCCCCCAAATCTTCAAGCTCCACTTGCTGCCTTCCGGCCTGATCAACCCGCACATCGTCGGC
>JAYUUW010000749.1:0-1735 GCA_043754665.1 Anaerolineales bacterium
ACGCGCAGCGTCCCGCACGTGGGCTTCTCGGGCCTGTTCTTCCCGGTGCTGGAAGATGCCGTGCTGGCCGCCCGCGCCGCCGAGGGCCGCCTGACCGTCACCGACCTGCTGCTCTACTGCACCGTGTGCGGGGCCGGGCTCGACACCGTGCCGCTGCCCGGCGACACCGACTCCGGCGCGCTGGCCGCCATCCTGCTCGACGTGGCCGCGCTGTCGCTGCGCCTGAGCAAACCGCTCACCGCCCGCCTCATGCCGCTGCCCAGCAAGCAGGCCGGCGATGAGGTCAACTTCAACTTTGCCTACTTCGCGCCCAGCCGCGTGCTGGCCGCCCGCGCCGCCGGCCTAAGCGGCCTGCTGGGCGGCGATGAGAGTTTCGACCTGGCCCCGCGCCAGCGCTAGACGCACCGCCGTATTCACCCCCACCACCTTAGGGAGACAGCCCGCATGTTGACGCAAGCGCAGATTGATTTCTTCAATGAGAACGGCTACCTGCGGATCGAGCAGGTCTTTCCGCCGGACGAGCTGGCCCGCATGAGCGCGGACCTCGACACCATCATCAACACCCACGCCGACTGGGGCGCGGCCTGGAAGGGCGACTGGCTCAAGGAATACATGAAGAACGAGGAGGCCGGCAAGAAGGCCGTGCTGATCGCCCTGCACGAGCTGCACCACTACGCCGGCAGTTGGACGCGCGGCCTGACCAAGCCCGAGCTGGCCGACGCCATCGGCGAACTGCTGGGCAGCGAATGCGTGGAGATCCATCACAGCACGCTGCACGCCAAGAAGCCCGGCACCGGCCAGCCCTTCCCCATGCACCAAGACGTGCCGTTCTACGGCCACGCCGACGGGCGCTACATTGACGCGCTGGTGCACCTGGACGACGCAACCGAAGAGAACGGCTGCATCAAGTTCCTGGCCGGCAGCCACAAGCTCGGCCCGCTGGAGCACATCAGCGGCCCGGAGATCACCCCGCACCTGCCGGTGGCGCAGTACCCACTCTCCGCCGCGGTGTCGGTGCCGGCCAAGGCGGGCGACGTGGTGCTCTTTCACCTGTGGACCGTGCATGGCTCCAACGTCAACCGCACCCAGAACTGGCGCCGCATGGTGCGCGTGGGCTTCCGCGACCCGGCCAACCGGCAGCTCAACGGGCAGGGCCTGGGCCGGCCGGGCCTGGTGGTGCGCGGCGTGCGCCCCAAGGTGGAGGGCCAGTTGGTGGATGTCTACGGCAATTGGGAGAGCCGGCCCGCCGAATAGGCGCGGCGCGGGCCTGTCTTGACACCCCGCCGCCGTTCGGGCATAATCGCCTTAACTTCATACCCACAGGCTATGACGGAGAAAAGTACGCGGGCCGCCGCCGCCAGGGAGGCTGGGTCTCAGACTGCAAGCCCAGCCCGGACGACCCCCGCCGAAGTTCCCTCCCGAGCCGAGTTGGTCAACGGCCTCCGAAAGCAGGATGCCAAATAGCCGCCTCCGCTGGTCCCGCGTTACGGGGACACCCAATCGCCGCCAGCTGGTTTGTGCGGCCCGGCCGTTGGGATTGAGCGGCTAGCCGATGGCTAGCTTGACCTGGGTGGTACCACGGGCTATCAAGCTCCCGTCCCTGTTATGGGCGGGAGCTTTTTTTGTTGCCGGCACGCACGGTGCTGGAAGGAGCACGGATGGTCGACCAATTGAATGCCATTGAAACGGCGGGCCTCGCCGCCCTCGCCGGGGCCGAGACCACCGCCGCCCTGGA
>JAYUUW010000750.1:0-2106 GCA_043754665.1 Anaerolineales bacterium
TTGCTTGACAATTGTGACTGGATAGGACTAAAATCACAATCGATTGTGCCATATTACTCTATCAAGCTTTAGCGGTCAATTTTCCGCGTGGCCGCGGTATCGAAGGAGATCACCTAATGGCTCACGAACTTCCTGCTCTGCCCTACGCCACCAACGCCCTTGAACCCCACATCGACGCCAAGACCATGGAGATTCACCATGGCAAGCACCACAACGCCTATGTGACCAACCTGAACAAGGCGCTCGAAAGCGCGCCCGAGCTGGCGGGCAAGTCGGTGGAAGACCTCATTACCGACCTCAACGCCGTGCCGGAGGGCATCCGCACTGCGGTGCGCAACAACGGTGGCGGCCATGCCAACCACACTCTATTCTGGCAGATCATGGGCCCGAACGGCGGCGGCGAACCCACCGGCGACCTGGCCGCAGCCATTACCGCCACCTTCGGCGGCTTCGCGGCCTTTACCGAGAAGATCAATGCCGGCGGTGTCGGCCGCTTCGGCTCCGGCTGGACCTGGCTGTCGGTCGATGCCAGCGGCGCGCTGGTCGCGCACAGCACCCCCAACCAGGACAGCCCGCTGATGGAAGGCAAGACCCCCATTTTGGGCATCGATGTGTGGGAACACGCCTATTACCTCAATTACCAGAACCGCCGGCCCGACTACCTGAAGGCCTGGTGGAACGTGGTGAATTGGGATGCGGTGGCCGCGCGCTACGCCGCTGCCAAGAAGTAAAACTAGCAGCGTTGGCCCGGCGCGCGCCCGCTCGTGGCGCTGGCGGCCGTACCCGCTTGGAGGACTAAGATGACCCATATTATTACCAGCTTGTGCTTGCGCGACGGCGGCTGCATCGAAGTATGCCCGGTGGAGTGCATCGTCCCCGGCAAGCCCGAGAGCGAGTGGCCGTGGATGTATATCGATCCCGACACCTGCATCGACTGCGGCGCCTGCATCCCCGAGTGCCCGTACGAGGCCATCTTCACCGAGGATGAAACGCCGAACAACTACGCCGCCAAGGGTGGTGAGCGCCTGAGTAAGCCGGGCGATCCCAACGTGGCCGGCCGCGCGACCGAGCACTACGAGGGCCACGACAACAAGGGCGCCGCTGTCATCCTCGACGAGGCCGTGACGCTGGCCGCCGGCGAGGTGGTGGACCTGCGCGCCGATATTCAGCCCAACTACGACTTCTTCAAGGGCGGCCCCGGCTACAACGCGGGCAAGTAGTTCTGCCGGCCCGAAAGTGCCACAGAGGAGGGAGCCGCTAGCCTGGGCTCCCTCCTTTTCATGCCCGCATGGGGCTGGGCCTGACCTCGACCCGCCCGCGCTTCACACATTTTACGAAGGTAACCCCATGAGCGATTTTCGCACTGAAAAAGACTCCCTCGGTGAACTGGCCGTCCCCGCCGCCGCGCTGTATGGCGTGCAGACTCAGCGCGCCGTCATCAACTTTCCCATTTCCGGCCTGCGCCCCTGGCGCGCCTTCATTTGGAGCATGGCCACCATCAAATCGGCCGCCGCGCAGGTCAATGGCGACCTGGGCCTATTCGCCGGGCGCGAGGTGGACGGTCAGCATTTCACCGGCCAGCAGATGGTCGACGCCATTGTGGCGGCAGCCGAGGAAGTGCGCGCCGGGCAGTGGGACAGCCAGTTTGTGGTCGACCCGATCCAGGCCGGCGCCGGCACCTCGCACAACATGAACACCAACGAGGTGATCGCCAACCGCGCCACCGAGCTGTTGGGCGGCAAGCGCGGCAAGTACATCGTCGGCCCGAACGACCATGTCAACATGGCGCAGTCGACCAACGACACCATCCCCACCGCCATCCGCCTGGGGGCGCTGTGGCGGCTCGAGGAATTGCTGACCGCCCTGGGCGGCCTGAGCGCCGCCCTCCAAGCCAAGGCCGTGGAGTTCGACGACGTGGTGAAGTCGGGCCGCACCCACCTGCAAGACGCCGTGCCGGTGCGCCTGGGCCAGGAATTCGGGGCCTATGCCCGCGCCGTGGCCCGCGACGCCGAGCGCGTGGCCCGCGCCGCCGACGGCCTGCGCCGCCTGGGCATTGGCGGCACCGCCACCGGCACCGGCCTGAACGCCCACCCGGAGTATCACGCC
>JAYUUW010000751.1:0-4775 GCA_043754665.1 Anaerolineales bacterium
TTAATAGTTTGAATTGAGTGGCGTGCCCTAGACGTCCGCCAGCGCGGGGACTTCCACTTCCGCTGGCAGCGGCGGCATCAGCGTGCCGGCGGGAGTGGGCGTGAGCGTGAAGTGTGAGAAGTGGTAGACGATCACGCCTTCTAGCACGCCGAAGGTGTCTTCGCCGTCGAGAATTTGGGCGCGGTTGGAACGCGCGGTCCAGGTGAGGTGGCGGGTGTTGCCGGTGCCGCTCACCGAGTGGACCGTGAAAGTCGCGCCGCGCAGGTCGGCCAGGAAGCCGGTGAACCACTCGGCCAGCGCCGTGCGGCCCACGCGGGTGCGGTCGGGCGTGACGAGCGCGGCGTTGGTCATATAGCAGGCCAGCACCCGGTCGAGGCTGGCGCTGTTGAGGGCCTCAAAGTAGCGATTGACCGGTCCCTCGACATCTTGGCTGCCGGTGCCGGCCAGCCAGGGGAAGGCGGCGGCGGCGTCCCACAGGTCGGCGTTGCCGGCGGTGGCGGTGTAGTCCCAGCTATACAGGTTGGCGGCGGGCAGTTGCAATTGCAGCGCCGCCCGCAGGAATTGCGTCACTTCGTCCGGTGAGGCGCGCCAGCCGCCGGAGCCGTAGGCCGCGCCGGTGGGGATGACGGGCCGCATGAAGCCGACCAGCGCCGGGTTGTTGTATTCCTTGACCGTGCGGGCAAGCTGCTGGGCGGGGTTGTGGGCCTGCTCCCAGTACACCTGGGGCATAGCTAGATCGCAGCCTTCCAGAAAGGCCGCCCACGGCAACTGGGGATGGTACGAAGGGTAGCGGTAGGACGACAGCGCCACGAGTGTGTGGCTGGGCAGCCCGGCCCGCAAGGTTGCCATGAAGCGCCGCGCCGCCGCCGCCTTGCCGGGCAGCTTGTACTGGCTTTCGGCGTCGATGACGTAGCCGTCGAGCTGCAATTGCTGCGAGCGCCGCACCGCGACCTCGGCCTCTTCCACGGGCTGTTCGCCGTAGACGTAATGCCAGCCCCATACTTGCAGGCCGCGGGCGCGCAGTTCGACGGCCAGCGCCAGCGCCCGGTCGCGCCCCTTGCTGTCAATGTTGTAGGTGTAGGTGCGCTCGGCCACTTTGATGAGCACATGCGTCGCGCCCGCCGCCACGGCCTTGTCCGCAATCGTTGCCGGCACGCCGCCCTCGCAGCGCGCCACCTGCCAGATGAACCAGCCTTTGCCTGTGAGTGCCATAGCGGGAGGATGTGCAATATCGGTGCCAGAGGGAAATGGCCGCTTAAAAGGCTTTGGCCACGAATTTCACGAATGGGGGAGCGGTCACAATCGGGGCTGCGTGCGGGACAAAAAAACTAGGTCAGTAATGTAAACTAGAGCGATGGCCAGAAGCAAAGCTCGTCCCCAACCGACCGAAGAACGCGTTTTGGATACGCTCAACAAAGCCTGCGCCAGTTGCGGGCGGCCGATGTGGTTCGCGTATGAGAACCGGCGCAGCGTTAGCCTGCTGGACGGGCGGGTCGCTCGCCTGCGGCTGCGGGTGCGGCGCTGTCAGCAGCGGAGCTGCGACCGTTACCACATCGCCTATCGACCGGAAGAAGAAGGCCGCTGGGCGTTGCCCGAACACGAGTTTGGGTTGGAAGTGATCGCGGCCATTGGGGCCTGGCGCTACCAGGAACACCGGAGCGTGCCCGAAATCCACCAGGCGCTGCGGGCCCGCCAGGTCGAAATCAGCGAGCGGACCGTCACCCATCTGCTCAATCGCTATGACGAACTCTTGTCCGTGACACTCACGGACAACCAGCGCCTGCGCCGCCGGCTGAGTACGGCCGGGCGGGTGCTTTTAGCCATCGATGGGTTGCAGCCGGATGTCGGGCATGAAGTGTTATGGGTGGTGCGCGAGTGCCTGACCGGCGACATCGTCCTGGCCCGGGCGCTGCTGTCGAGCACTACGGCCGATCTGGCGCGGCTGTTGGAAGAAGTCCAAGCCGCCTTGCCCGTGGCGGTGGCCGGAGTGGTGAGCGATGGGCAACGCTCGCTGCGCCAGGCGGTGGCGCAGGTCTGGCCGGCGGTGCCGCATCAGTTGTGCCACTTTCACTATCTGCGCGAAGCGGCCCAGCCGGTCTATGAAGCCGATCGGCACGCCAAAAAAGAGCTCAAAAAGCGCGTGCGCGGGGTGCGGCCGATTGAGCGCAGTGCCGAAGCCTGCCCGGGCGCGGAAGCCCAGGTGGTGCACGCTTATTGTGCGGCCGTGCGCAGTGCCCTGACCGACGACCCAGCACCTGATTCTGGGCAGGTGCGGCCGGCCACCGTTGGCGGCTTCGGGATTGACGCTCTATGGGCGTTTGACGGATATCCGGGACAGTCTGGCGCGGGCCAGTAAAAGGGGGCGCTACCGGCTGGTTTAGTGAAGCTGCACCGGCTCCTGGAGCGGGCCTTGGCTGACGCAGACGAGGGGTGGGCGCCGATCCAGCAGGCCTATGCCTGGGTGCATCAAGCGGCGCGGCTCCTGAACAACGAGGCCGGGCGGACGGGCCGGGAGGTCCAACGCCGGCTGAGCGGTTTGCTGGGAGCGATGGCGCGCTGGGGTTCGCAGGCCGGTGAGTTGGCCCCGGCCCTGACGCACTTTCGGAAGGTCACGCGCAGCTATTGGCCGGGGCTGTTTGCCTGCTATGCGGTGAAGGATCTGCCGCGGACCAATAACGACCTGGAGCACTTGTTTGGGTCGCATCGCTATCACGAGCGGCGAGCCACCGGGCGCAAAGGCGCTTCTCCGTCGTTAGTGGTGCGCGGGTCGGCCCGCCTGATCGCGGCTGTGGCCACCCGCACCACGCGCTACACAGCCGCTGACTTGGCCACCTGCTGTCCGCGCGCCTGGAAGGCCCTGCGCGTGTCCCTGGCCGGGCGCGCCCAAACGCGCGTCCACCAGCGCCGCTTTCGGCAAGACCCCCAGACCTATCTCGCGGACCTGGAAAGCCGCCTATTCAAGCTAGCTTTGCCGACCTAGCAAAAAAAGCAGCGCCGGAGGTCTCCCGGTGCTGATTGGCGTGCAGCGTAGAGCGGTTGTGGTTGTAACTACGCCGCCGGATTGTCAGCCTGGCGGCGACGCAGGACGACGACCACGACCACTACGACCGCGACCAGCAGCAGCAGACAGCAGCACAGGCCGATGACCGTAGGGATGAGCCAGCCCGGCAGCCCACCGCCCACGCCGCCCAACGCCTGCACCGGGCTGATGCTCGTCACGATGTGCGCGTTCACGGTCTCGCCGATGCCCACGTTCCAGATCAGCGTGTCGCCGTCCACCTCGTCGGCGTTGTGGTCGGCGACCGTGCCCGGCGGCGTCACCAGCCAGCGGAACAGCACCTGGTCGGCCCCTAGCTCGGTGGTCTGGTCGCCGGTGAAGGCGATGTCCACGTCATAGGTGAAGCTGGTGGGCGTGAGTTCGAGTTGGTTGATGACCAGCCCCTGCATGGCGGCGTAGGTGGTGTTCAGTTCGTCCAGGCTGGCGAACGGCACCGTCACCACGCACCAGGTCTCGTCGCCGCGTTCTTCCACCGTCACCGGGCTGCCGGTAGGCAGGTCGCCGCCGGTTTGCGCGTCGGCGCAGAACTTCTCCGGCGAGGTGCCAATGGTCGCGAGCGACTCCTTATCGGCGGCCGTAAAACCGATCTCACTGCGCAGTTCGCCCGCGCCGGTGGTGGTGATGGCGGTGCTCACCTGAAAGGTGCAGGCGGCCAGCAGCAGGCCAACGAGCAAAGTTAGGGGACGCAAGCGGCGCAGGGTCATGGGGCTCTCCTTCAAACAAACGCATGGGGGCCGGGCAAGTCCCCGGAACGGTGGCAACCATACACCGAATCGCTTTGGCGCGCTAAACACCGGCCGCCCTTCTCCGACTTCCCGCCGCTCACTTGCCAAGGCCCGCCCTTGTCGCCTTTGTCGGCGGCCATTACAATCAAAAAACCTTGAAACTCGAAACGCTCCTGAATGCGCTGCCGCCCGCTACCCCGCCGGCCGATCGGGCGCTAATTGAAAAGGCCTACGAGACGGCCGACCTGGCCCACAGCGGGCAAAAGCGCGCCTCGGGCGAGCCGTACGTGCAGCACTGCCTGAACGTGGCCGTCATCCTGGCTGAGCTGCACATGCCCACGCCCGTCATTGTGGCCGGGCTGCTGCACGACACCGTTGAAGACACGGCCTACACGCTCGACGACGTGCGCCAAAACTTCGGCGCGGAGGTCGCCACCCTGGTCGACGGCGTCACCAAACTGGCGCAATTGCCGCGCGTCTCCAAAGACGGCAACAGCCCCATCGACCGGCACACCGAGAGCCTGCGCAAGACCTTCATGGCCATGAGCGATGATGTGCGCGTGGTGCTGATTAAGCTGGCCGACCGGCTGCACAACATGCGCACGCTGATGCATGTGAAGCCCGAGAAGCAGGAGCGCATCGCGCGGGAGACGCTGGAAATCTTCGCGCCGCTGGCGAACCGGCTGGGCATCTGGTCGCTTAAATCGGAGCTGGAGGACCTCAGTTTTCGCTACGTCAACCCCGAGCGCTTCCACGAGATTGCCGGCCAGATCACCGAGCACCAGGCCGACCGCGAGCACACGATGAACACCATTGTGACTCAGGTGAAGCAGGCCCTGCACAAGCAAAACATCGAGGCAGAAATATCGGGCCGGCCCAAGCACATCTATTCGATATACAAACAGATGGAGCGCAAAGAGGTCGGCTTTGACGAGGTCTACGATGTGCGCGCCGTGCGCGTTATCGTGAAGGACCAGCCCACCTGCTATTTT
>JAYUUW010000752.1:0-3318 GCA_043754665.1 Anaerolineales bacterium
GGTCTCTGCCTCGACTGCGCCCTCATGCGCCCTCTCCCAACCGCTTGCCCGCCGCTGCCTCGCGTAGGGGCGCACTAATGTGCGCCCAGCGCTCGCTACTAGCCAGGCCTCTGCCTCGACTGCGCCCCCATTTGCCCTCTCCCAACCGCTTGCCGACCACTACCTCGCGTAGGGGCGCACGCCTGCCCCGGATGATCTTGCCGGGGAATGTGCGCCCAGCGCTCGCTATTAATGACTATTTTGACTATCCTATGACTCCATTCTTGCATCATTAGGATTTTGACCACCTCAGCCTCGGTCAATATGCCCTACGACCGCGATCTACACCACCGGCGTTCCGTTCGCCTAAAATATCATGGCTACTCCCAAGCCGGCATGTATTTCGTCACTATCTGCACGAATAGCCGCGTGACCTATTTTGACAACCCATCAATTCATGAAATCGCCGCGTCTGCCTGGCAAGCCATTCCAAACCATGCCGTTGGGGTGACACTCGATGAATGGGTGATCATGCCCAATCATTTGCACGGACTTTTGGAGTTGGCAGGGCTGGCCACGCAATCGCCTGAACCAAACACGGGCACTGAGCCGCACGGTCCATCGTTGGCCAACATCGTGCGCACGTACAAGGCGGCTGTCACGCTGGCCTGCCGACGCGCAGGCCTCGATCAGTTCGCTTGGCAGCGAGGCTATTACGAACACGTTGTGCGTGATCGCGGTGAGTTGGACCGGGTTCGCCTGTATATTCGAAACAACCCGGCGCAGTGGGCGTTGGATCAGGAGAACCCCGAATACAAACCAACCGGCCCGATAAAATCGGCGTGAACGAGTAAGGCCGCGCAATAGAATCAGAGGCCATGCTAGTAGCGAGCGTTGGGCGCACATTCCCCGGCAAGATCATCCGGGGCAGGCGTGCGCCCCTACGCGAGGCGGCGCCATAGCCTGTGATTGGGAGAGGGCTAAGGCCGCGCAATAGAATCAGAGGCCATGCTAGTAGCGAGCGCTGGGCGCACATTCCCCGGCAAGATCATCCGGGGCAGGCGTGCGCCCCGCGCTGGGTGTGCGGCGCGTACTTCACCCTCGCCGCGTAACCGGCCTGCCCGCGCCTACCGGCCAGCCGTCAGCCGCGCGGAGCCTGCCCGTCAGCCTCCGATTTGACCCTGACAAATGATGGGACTATAGTCCTATTACATCGTCGGCCGTCAATTCCCAAGCGGCCGTTCTTACCAGGAGCCCTCATGGCCGGCACCCAACTGACTCTGCTGCAAGCCCTCGGGAGTAGCACGCTGCGCCCGCTCGTGATCGCCTGGGCCAAACAAGTGCGCGTGGACGACCAGATTCAATTCTTGCTGGATGTCAACGCCCGCAAGCCGGCCAAATACCTGTTCGCCACCTACATCGCCGAGGGCGCGCCCAAACTGCTCAACCTGGCGGAGGAGCAGCACCTGCGCCCCGTGCGCACGCTGGCGGCGCAGGGCGACCCCGGGTACGCCAAAATGGGCGCGGCCCTGTCTAAGACGGCCAAAGCGATGCTAACGTTCATGCAGGGCACCTTTGAGCGCGCCGACACGCAGGGCTTCATGCAGTCGGAAGCCTACCTGCGGCATCGCGTCGGCTCGCGCAACCCGGCCGTCACGGCCGCCGTGCGCAGCCTCAAGCTGCCGGTCGCCAAGGCCAATCAGTTTGATCCGCTGATGAAGATCTACATGAACCCGCGCTCGGCCGAAGACGCTCTGGAAGCCTACAAGGCCATGCAGAAGATCGTCGCCAAGTCTAAGCTCGACCCGGCGCTGACCAAGGCCGGCAAGTCGCCGGCCACGCTGGAGGGCGCGGTGGCGGGCGAGAAAACCGATCAGGCGGCGCTGCGGGGCGCGGTGCAGGCCACACAAGCGGTCAAGCTCATCCCGGCCATCAAGACCGATCTGGCCGCCGCCAAGACCTACCTGACCAGCGCGCTGGCGACCATGAAGACCAAGGGCAAGCCCGGCAGCCAGGCCGAAGTCAACCGTATGTTCACCTCCGGCCAGCAGCGCGTAACCAAGGCGCATGACAATTACGTCAAGGCCGTCCGGCTCGACCCGCAGTTCTCCACCAAGAACACCGCCCTGGCCGCCGACAAGAAGAAGGTCGACGAGCAGTGGGTGGAGTATCGTAAAGCGCTGGGCAAGTAGCCAGCCCGGCCGCGCACCAGCCGCCAGCTTGGCCCGGACGGTCAGGCTAGCGATGCCCGCCTCACTCAACCCTTTGTATCGATTGCTACCAGGAGACTCATATGGCCGACCCAACTTTGAAAACTGCGCTCGCTGACCCGAAACTGCGGCCGGTGGTGCTCGCCTGGGCGCAGCGCATCCAAATCATCGACGAAGTGGAATTCATCGTCGATATGCTCCAAAAGAAGGAAGCCCGGCAAATCTACCAGGATTACATTGCCGAAAACGCGCCTCGGGCGATCAACCTGGGCGGCAAGGACTTGAAGCCGGCCCGCGAGGTGGTGGCCAAGGGCAAGTTCAAGCCGACCGAATTGCGCAGCGCGTTGGTCGAGATCACGCAAAAGCAGTTCGCCTGGATTCAGCTCGGCACCTTCGCCAGCGGCAACAGCAGCTTCTTGATCTCGCCGGAATACACGACCTACAAGACCGCCGCCGTTACCAAGGACCCCAAGGTGGCCCTGGCCCTGACCAGCCTGGCGCTGGCGGCGGCCAAAGCCAAGGCCATTGAGCCGTTCCTCACCACCTACCTCAAGGCCCGCACCGTGTCCGACGCCTACGCGGCCTACCTGGGGATGCAAAAGATCGCCCCCAAGGCCAAGGTGGATGTGGCCCTGACCGCCGCCGGCAAGCCCGCCGCCGACGTGGTGCGCGAGTACGGCGCCCTCGCGGCCAAGGAAAAGGACGCGGCGTTGGGGGCCGCCCAGGCCAAACAGGCCGAGAAGCTCGTGCCGGCCATCAAGACCGAGCAGGCCGCCGCCAAGAGCTACCTGACCAGCGCCCTGGCCTCGCTGAAGACCAAGGGCAAGCCCAAAGACCCCGTCGAGGTCACCCGCATGTTCAACTCCGGCCGCATGCGGGTCGAGAAGGCGAATACCACTTACGTCAACGCCGTGCGGCTCGACAAGGGCTTCTCGGCTAAGTTCCCCACCCTCGCCGCCGATAAGAAGAAGATCGACGAGGACTGGGCCGCCTACCGCAAGGGCCTGGGCAAGTAGACCAGCCCGCCTGAGCTCCGCCGCACTTCTGCCCCACCCCGCCCGCCGGCCCCCAGCCGGCGGGTGTTTTTGTCTTACCGCCAGCCCCTTCCCGCCCTTGAGTCCCCTGAGTC
>JAYUUW010000753.1:0-2858 GCA_043754665.1 Anaerolineales bacterium
CCGTAGCCCGCCACCAGCAAATCCACCGCCACCAGCGCGACCACCGCCCCGCCCCACACCCGCGGCGGCAGCCCCGGTTTTAGGAGCGCCAGCGCGCCCACACACAGCAGCAGCGTCCCGGCCGAGGCCAGGGCCAGGGCCAACTGGCGCACAATCGCGCTGAGGGCCGTGTCGGCCGGGAAGAAGCGCGCCGCTGCCAGCCCGCCCAGGATGAGCGTGGCCGCGCCCATGCTGCCCAGCCGCGTCCAATACAGCGCCCGCCCGGCCGGGACGCGCCAGCGGTCTACGCCCAGCCCGGCCAGCAGCGCCAGCGCGAACACCAGCCACACCATCACTCGCGTGGGCGCTTGAAACAAGTTGAAGGTCGGCACATGGGCATACAGGAACGGGAAGACGGGCGTGTTACGGCCCAGGCCCCACACCAGCGCCAGCGCGCCCACCAGCCCTAAGAACAGCGGCAGCCCGCGCCGCGCCTCGGCCGCGCCCGCGCCCGCGCTCACGCGCCGCAGTGTGTGCCACGCCGCCCGCACCGCCAGCGGCCCCAACAGAAACAGCGCCAACACCAGCGGCAGCACGCCCACGTAGTCAGCGTCTTCCCAATAGTTGCCGTAGCCCACGAACTCACCGTGCGCCGGGTTGCCCAACAAGTCTGGGGCCAGCAGCGTCAGCAAGCGCCACGGCGAGTACGAGTAGGTCATCACAAACTCGTAGTCCGCCGCCGCCGCGCGGGGCGATTGACCCAGCAGTTCGGCCGTCGGCAGCAGTTGCAGCGCGGCCAGCGCCGCCCCCAGCGCCAGCGCCGCCGCCAGCCCGGACCCCAGCCCCGCCCGCCGCACCCAATGCAGGCCGCCGGTCGTCAACAAGCGCCACGCCGCCCACAACCCCGCCAGCAGCAGCGCATACCACGCCGTCTGCGCGTGCCCGGCCAGCAGCAGCAGCGCCGAAATCAGCGCCAGCCGCCAGGCACAGGCCAGCGCCCGCCGCCAGCCGGCCGCCAGCAGTTGCTGCTCCACCGCCCACACCAGCCACGGCAGCCACGCCACCGTCGCGTTGATGCTGAAGAAGCCGACCCGCGCCACCAGATATTGCGATAGCCCAAACGCCAGCCCGGCCACCGCCTGCCCGAGCGTCGAGATGCCCACTGCCCGCGCCAGCAGCACTATGCCCACGCCCGCCAGCGCCAAGTGGAACGCCGCCAGCCAACTGGAAGCCAGGTCCAGCGGCAGCAGCAGCGCCAGCCAGTTAGGGGGATACAGTAAGGCCGATTGATAGTTCGCCAGCAGCGGCGCGCCGTTGCCCAGATAGGGGTTCCACAGCGGCAAATGGCCGGACCGCAGCAGCTCCAGCCCGAGCGACCGCCAGGGGTAGAACTGCAAGAGCGGCGTGCCCCAATACAAAATGCGTTGGCCGATCAAGAAGGGGAAGAACAGAATCGCCGGCGCGCCGCCGACCACCAGGAAAGGCCAGGCGCCCTCCAGCCACCGCCAGCGCGGGCTCATGGGGCGCGCCGCCCGCGCCACGCACCCAGCGCCAAGATCACTAGACCAACCAGTGCCGCGCCCAGCCCGATATACACTTGCACCGGCTGAAAGCTCACGTCCACGGTGTGGGCGCCATCGGCCAGCGTCACGGCCATCAAACCGTCGTCGGTCGTTTCTAGCGCGGCCGGTTCGCCATCCACCCACACCCGCCAGCCGGGATACGCCGCCTCGCTCAGCACCAGCCGGCCGGGGCCGGTCGCCGCAATCTGCATGTGGTTGGGCGTCCACGCGTCGATGGTCACCGCGCCCGCGCCGCCCTCGATCCAAGCCCGCTCCTGCCAGGCCGTGTTCACATACACATAGGTCGGGCCAAATGTCTTCACCAGCACAAATTCCGGCGCGTGCAGCCGAAACTCGCTGGCGAGGTAATACACGTTCAGCCGGCCCAACAGCGCCGCGTCGGGCTCCACGGCGGCGTGCTCGGTCGCCAGGTCGGCGGTCGCGAACGGCGGCACGGTCACGCTGTAGCCGCGGGCGGGAATGTTCGTCGCCCGCTCAATCACGCTTGCCGAGGCGGCCAGTTGCAGCGGGTCCACGCCGTCCAGGTGGTCCAAGCCATCCCCCGGCGGCAGGCTGTACGAGGGCGAGTACACTCGGAACAGCCCCGGCTGCTGCCCGAGCCATGCCGCCGCCACATTCACGGCCGGCATGGGCCGCGCCTCCAGCAGGGTGCTGTCCACCCGCAGCAGGTCAAGCGCGCCCAGCACCAGCAGCCCCACCAGGGCCACGCGCGGCAGCGGCAGGATCGCGCCTTTGCGTCCGCGCAGCGCCGGCAGCCACACCGCGAGCAGGCGGTCGGCCCCGTGCGCGGCCAGCAGGCAGGCGCTCAGCGCCACCACAAACCAGGCGCGCGGCGGCACGCGCAGCAAACTGACCCCCGGCACGAATTTGAACAGCATGGGATAGAAGAAGCTATTGGTGCCCAGCGCGAACATCGCCGCCACCCCCGCCGCCAGCGCCCAGAACAGCGTGCGCCGCCCCAGCCCGGCCAGCGCCAGCAGCAATGTCACCACGCCCAGATAGGTCATGTACTCATGGAAGCCGCCCACATCGGGGATGAGCAGTCCCAGCAAGTACACCGGCAGCAGCGAGAGTGCGCCCGCCTCGGCCACGGTGAGCGCCGCCCGCCGCGAGAGGCCCACGAACTCCGCCAGCGGCAGCGCCAGCGGCGCACTCAGCAGCAAGAGCAGCGCCGCGCCGCCCAGCAGTGCCAACAGTCCGGGTCGCCAGCCCGGCCGCCGCCGCACCAGTTCAGCCCCGGCATAGGCCGCCGCCAGCGCCCCGGCATAATACGCCCAGCGCACATCGGCCAAGAAC
>JAYUUW010000754.1:0-4082 GCA_043754665.1 Anaerolineales bacterium
GTTTAGTTCCTGACGTTCATCGTCGCTGAGGTGGAGCGGGTATTTGTTCACGGACCCCAGCATAGCCCAGTCTTAATTATTTGCTTTGACGCTCTACTATGGCCCGCACAAACTACTTATCGGCCTCAGACGCGGCGGCGGCGCTGGGCGTGAGCGTGACCACGCTGTACGCTTATGTGAGCCGGGGGCTGGTGCGCTCGGAGGCGGTGGGCGGCAGCCGCCGCAGCCGCCGCTATCGCCGCGACGATGTGGAGCGCTTGAAGGACCGGCAGGAACAGCGGCGCAATCCCAGCCGCGCGGCCGAGCACGCCGCCGAGCGGGCGCTGCACTGGGGCACGCCGGTGCTCGAATCGGCGCTGACGCTGATTGAGAACGGCCAGTTGTACTATCGCGGCCACAACGCCGTACGGCTGGCTGAGACGCGCTCGTTTGAAGAAGTCGCGGCACTGCTGTGGACGGGCGAGTGGCCGGACGCGGCGGCGCTCACGCCCGCCGCGCCGCCCGACCTGCGCCCGTGGGCGGCGGCGCTTGACGCGCGGGCCGACCCATCGGCGGCAGGGGCGTTCCAGATGGTGCTGCCCCTGGCCGCCCAGGCCGACGCCCCGGCCTACGATCTGCGCCCGGCAGCGGTGCGGCAGACGGCGGCGCGCATCCTGCAAACGCTGGCGGCGGCGGCGGTGTACCCGGCGGCGGCGGGCGGCGGCCTCTTGGCCGAGGGGCTGGCGCGGCAGTGGGCGCCCAAGGTGGCGGCGGCCCCGCAACTGCTTAACGCGGCGCTGGTGCTGTGCGCCGACCACGAGCTGAACGTCTCGGCCTTCACGGCGCGGTGCGTGGCCTCGGCTGGGGCCACGCCCTACGATGTGGTGACGGCTGGGCTGGCGGCGCTGCGCGGCAGCCGGCATGGCGGCCACACGGCGCGGGTTGACGCGCTACTGGATGAAATCGGCACGCCGGGGCAGGCCGGCCGCGTGCTGGCCGAACGCTTGCAGCGCGGCGAGAGCCTGCCGGGCTTCGGCCATCACCTGTACCCGCCGCCGGCCGGCGACCCACGTGGGCGGGCGCTGCTGGCCCTGACGCAGAAGCATTTTCGGCGGTCGAAGGCCGTGAGCGTTGCGCTGGCGGTGGCGGCGGAGGCCGAGCGTCTGATCGGCGAACAGCCGACGCTGGATTTCGGCCTGGTGGTGCTGGCGCGGGCGCTGGGCCTGCCGCGTGGCGCGCCGCTGGCCCTGTTCGCGCTCGGCCGTACGGCCGGGTGGATCGGGCAGGCGCTGGAGCAGTACGCGCTGGGACAGATGATCCGGCCTCGAGCGCGGTACATTGGGGTGCCGGCAGTGGCGGATTGAAGATGGCTGATGGTGACGGCCGAAAGCTGCTAGGAGCGCCGGGCGATTGCGCCGATTGGCCGATTGTTGCTACACTACGGGCGAAAGTGGCCAACCGGCCAGAAGCGGAGACGCATGGAAGTGCTGGCGAATGTGCGGGTGGTGGAACTGACCGAGGCGCTGGCCGGGCCGTACGCGGCCATGCTGCTGGGCGACCTGGGCGCGGAGGTCATTAAGATCGAGCGGCCTGGCGTGGGCGACCAAAGCCGCCGCTGGGGCGCGCGCCTGCCCGGCGGCGAGAGCGCGTACTTCTGTTCCACCAACCGCAACAAGCGCAGCCTAAGCCTGAACATTCAAACCGCCGAGGGCCAGGCGGTGCTTTACCGCCTGCTGGCCCAGACCGATGTGCTATTGTGCAACATCCCGCGCGCCGAGAGCTTGCGCCGCGCCGGCCTGCACCCCGACACGCTGCGGGCGCGCTTCCCCCGGCTGATCTTTGCGTCGATCTCCGGTTACGGGCACAGCGGCCCCAAGGCCGGGCGCTCCGGCTACGACCTCGTGGCGCAGGGCGAGGCCGGGCTGATGTCGGTCACCGGCACGGACGACAGCGTGCCCATGCGTTACCCCATGCCGCTGGCCGATATGACCACCGGCCTGTACACCGTCATCGGCGTGCTGGCGGCGCTGCGGGCGCGCGAGCAGACCGGGCAGGGGCAGGTGCTCGATCAGAGTTTGCTCGAAGGGCAGGCGGCCTATCTGACCATCCTGGCGGGCGACTACTTTGCCACCGGGCTAGCGCCGCGCCCCGTGGGCAACGCGCACCCCGGCATTGTGCCGTATCAGGTGTTTCACACCGCCGATAAGGATGTGGTGATTGCCGTGGGGTCCGACAAGCAGTGGGGGCAGTTGTGCGCGGTGCTGGGGCTGGGCGCGGAGGTGCGCGACGACGCGCGCTTTGCCACCAACCCGGCGCGCCTGGCGCACCGGGCCGAGGTGGTGCCGCTGCTGCAAGCGCGCCTCGACACCTTGGCGTCAGACGACCTGCTGGCCCAACTGCGCGCCGCCGAGATCCCGTGCGGACCGATCAACAGCATCCCCGACAGCCTGAGCGACGCGCACTACCAGGCCCGGGGCAACATTGTAGACTTTGAGCACCCTACCGCCGGGACGCTGCACACGCTGGCGAACCCGGTGCGGCTGGCCGACACGCCGCCCACCTATCGCCTGCCGCCGCCGCGCCTGGGCGAGCACACCGCCGCCGTGCTGGCCGAGCTGGGCTATGGCGCGGACGAGATCGAGACCTTGAAAGCCGCCGGTCACCTCTAGCACCGACCTCGGCTGGGCTGTGAGCCTGTCACAGGCATATAAGGAGAGGGGCACTATGCGACTCGCGATAAATAGCAAACGAACCCTGGCGCTGCCGCTGGCCGTCCTGGCCGCCGCGCTGATGCTGGCGCTGCTCTTCCTGCTGCTCACGCCGCGTGTGGCGAGGGCGGGCGGGGTGGTGACCACGTGCGACCAAAGCAACCTGGCGGCGGCGCTGGCGGGCGGCGGCTTTGTCACCTTCAACTGCGGCGGCCCGGCCACCATCACCTTGGCCAGCCAAATCGTCATCACGCAGAACACGACCATGGACGGCGGCACGCTTGGGCTAGTGACGCTCAGCGGCAACAACGTCACCCGGCTGTTCTCGACCACCGCCGGGGTCACGCTGCACTTGCTCAACCTGACCGTGCGCGACGGCAATGCCGGCTCAGACATGGGCGGGGCGTTGTTGGTGGCCGGACCGACCAGCCTGGTGAACACAATCTTCATCAGCAACACCGCCGACACTGATGGCGGGGCGGTATTTGCCGCCGCCGGTGCGCCGCTCACCGTGACCGACAGCGTGTTCCATCACAACCTCACGCTCGGTTACGGCGGCGCGCTTGTTAGTCGGGGGGCGCTGTGGGTGACCAACAGCGAGTTCTACAGCAACACGGCCGTGGGCGGCGGGGCGCTGGCGCTGGCAGCCGAAGCCGCCATTAGCAATAGCCGCTTCTACTTGAATGTCGCCAACTTTGGCGGCGGCCTGTATGCCTACGACGGCGGCCTGGTGCAGGTGACCGGCAGCCAGTTCTACAGCAACACGGCCAGCAGCGGCGGCGGCCTGCTGGCGGCGGGGCTGGGGTTATGGCTGACCGACAGCACCCTGCACCATAACCACGCCGACGCTGAAGGGGGCGCGCTGTACGCGGCCAACCCGACGACGGTGAGCAGGAGCGAGTTCTACAGCAACACGGCCGATAGCGGCGGCGCCGTGGTGGTCTATGGCCCGCTGACCATGACCGCCAGCAGCCTGCACCACAATCTGGCCGCCTTCTCGGCCGGCGCGCTGGAAGTGTACGATGCCTCCGCCCTCCAGGCCGCGGCGCTGCCGGCCGGCCTCGGCCCGCAGGCCACCATCCCGAGCCGCGCGCTGCTCACACAAGTGGATATCTACGACAATGTGGTTGCCTCCGGCTTCGGCGGCGGCGTCGACACGCGGGCGACCTGGGTGGGGTTTGACCGCGTGCGGATCTTCAACAATCGCGTTGTGGCCGGCAATTCGCTCTTTACCGGCGGCGGCCTCGCGGTCTTCTACGGCACGGTGGTCCTCACCGACAGCGCCGTGTACGGCAACGTCGCCGGCACCGGGCCGGGCGGCGGCATTCACGCCAGCTTTGGGGCCACGCTCACGCTCGTCACCAGCGCGGTGTATAGCAACGTCGCCACCACCGG
>JAYUUW010000755.1:0-3834 GCA_043754665.1 Anaerolineales bacterium
ACCGCGCCGGCCGGCAGGCTCTTGTTGGCCTCCAGCAGCGCCAGGCGGCCGGTGTAGTCCTCGGCCTGCTCCAGCGCCCGCAGCGCCGCAATGGGTTCCAGCATCGCCAGCAGCAGCGCCCGCAGCGTGCTGCGCGACCCGATGACCCAGGCCGCCACGCGGTTGATGCTGGCGTCGAAGTAGTCCAGCCCGAGGTGCGTGCGGCCCAGGAAGCCGCCGCGCACCAGCTCCTGCGTGATCGCCAGCAGGTCGTCGGTCTGGGTGACCACGTGGTCGCTGTCCCAGCGCACGCCCCGGCTCACGTGCAGCAGAATTTCCGGCAGGTAATTGAGCACCGACGAAATCTTGTCGGCGATGGTCTCGGTCGGGTGGAAGTGCCCGGCGTCCAGGCACAGCAGTACCTGCCGGCTGACGGCGTAGCCCATATAGAACTCGTGCGAGCCGACCACGTAGCTCTCCGACCCCAGGCCGAACAGCTTAGGCTCCACGGCGTCGCGGTTGTAGGCTGGGTCCAGCTTCTCGGCCAGCACGGCGTCGAGCGCGGTCAGCAGGCGGGCGCGCGGGGCCTGCCGGTCGACCGGCGTGTCCTTGAAGCCGTCGGGGATCCAAATGTTGGTGATGGCCGGCGTGCCGAGCTCGCGCCCGAAGTGCGCGCCGATCTGGCGGCTGGCGATGCAGTGCTCGATCCAGAACTGGCGGATGCCGGCATCGGCGCTGGCGAGCGTGAAGCCGCCGGCCGCCAGCGGGTGCGAGAACAAGGTGGGGTTGAAGTCCAGCCCGCGCCCATCGGCCTTGGCCCAGTCGAGCCAGTTGGCGAAGTGCTCGGGCCGCAGGGCGTTGCGCTCCACGCGCCGGCCGCCGGTTTCGGCGTAGCTGGCGTGCAGGCTCAGCCGGTGCCGGCCGGGGATCAGGCGGAAGGCCAGGTCGAGGTCGGCCCGCAGCTCGTCGCCGGTGCGGGCGCGGCCGGGGTAGTTGCCGGTGGTGGCAATGCCGCCGCTGAGGCCCTCGCCGGTGTTCTCCAGGCCGAGCACGTCGTCGCCCTGCCAGCAGTGCAGGCTCAGCGGCACGTCGGCCAGGGCGGCCAGCGCGGCCTCGGTGTCGACCCCCAGCGCGGCGAACTGCTCGCGCGCCAGGGCATAAGCGTCCAGCAAATTGCGTTCTGATGGGTTGTGGGTCACCGCAGCTCCTCCGCCGGTGGGGGCGATGGTGGCCGGCCGGGCAGGGCGGCGGCGGGATCAGGGGGCGAGCGGTCCGCGCCCGGCGCCGGCCGGATAGGTTGCGTGGTCGGGTCTGAGGCGTGATCTTAGCACACTTGCGGCGGGAGGATTAAGGACGAGAAGTGAGGCTGAAAGACTCGTATACTGGTGTTGTGCGACTCAAGAGGATGATACCGTGGCGCTAAGTCTGGGTGCGGCGTTGACCGTTGTGCTGGCCGGCGCTTTGGGAGTTTTTTGCATCGTCTTTGCCAGTTGGCAGGCTCGGCCTGGTCATCCACCGGCCAACTCTGCCGAAAGACTGAGCCGATCTGTTATTGTAGGTTTTGCTGTCACGGGTGGCATCATCGCGATGGTGATAATTGTAGGCGCGCTTGAACCGCAATTCCGGTGGAGTTGGGGTGGCGTGCTCGGTGTTGGCTGTGTGGCAATTCCCTTGCAGCTCATGGCAACTATTGGTGCCTATGTTCAGTTTGGCTATATGCGTCTCATGCAGCAGAAGCTAACCAAGATTGCGCGAAAGCACTCGATCAGACCCAATGAAGACGACCTGGACAAGTAATTGCCATCAAAGTGAAGTGACGGATGCGGGCTAGTCAAAACGAGTTACTCCTGCCACCCACTTCGCCCTTCAAGACGCCCGCCGCCGAGGCTGCCTTTCGCGCCGCGTATGCCGCCACGCTGGCGCTGTGGCCGGTGCCGTCCACGCCGCGGGATATACCCACGCGCTTCGGCGTCACGCACCTCAACGCGGCCGGCACGGCCGACCTCCCGCCGCTGATCCTGCTGCACGGCTTCGCAGTCAGCTCCACCCAGTGGTACGCCAACGTCGCGCCGCTCAGCCAGCACTTCCGGGTGTATGCGCTCGATGTGGTCAATCAGATGGGGTTGAGTGTGTGCACGCGCCCGCTGGTCACGCGGGCCGACTGCGCGGCGTGGCTGGGCGAGGTGCTCGACGGCCTGGGCCTGGAGCGCGCCACGTTCATGGGGCATTCCTACGGCGGCTGGCTGGCGCTCAATTTTGGGCTGGCCGCCCCGGCGCGGGTGGCGCGGCTGGTGCTGCTCAGCCCGGCCAGCGCGTTTGGGCCCATCACCGGGCGGTTTCTGGCGGCGTTCCTGTCGGCGGTCTTCGTGCCCACGCCGCGCATGCTCTACTGGTTCATGCAGCAGACCACTACCCAGCGCCTCCCCCGCCCCACGGCCGATGTGGAGCAGGTGCTGGCCGGCATCCGGGCCTTCACGCAGTCGCAGTTGGCCGGGCCGGTGATGGCGGTGTTCACCGACGCCGAGCTGCGCGGCCTACGCGCGCCGACCCTGCTGCTGGTGGGCGAACGCGATGTGGCCTGCAACCCGCGCCGCGTGCTCGAACGGGCGCGCCGGCTGGTGCCGCCCCTGGAGGCCGAGCTGATCGCCGGCGGCGGCCACCTGTTCCAGGTCGATCAGGCGGCGGCCACCAACGCCCGGCTGTTAGTGTTTCTGACGGCTTAGGCAAGAGCGAAGAGTCGGCAAAGTTATTCAGGGTGAGATTTCTCACCGGCCCCACGGCAGCGCCGGGACTGGCAACCTGAGGCCGGTTCGAAATGACAATGATAACTTTGGAGGCCGCGTCGGAGGTTCGATTTTTGCCTTGATGGCTGCTACAGCCGCGCCGACACCGCCAGCGCCAGTTTCAGCAACGCCGCCCGCAGCGCATCCGTGGGCGTCACCTGCCCGCCGACCGCCAGGACATACACATGCGCTCCGGTCACCACGTCATAGCCGGCGGCGTTCTCAGCCACGGTCCAGTAAGCCCGTTCACCCACCCCGGCCTGCTCGGCGTCCACGTCCTCCTCCGCGGTCGCGTCGTCCTCATTGTCGGCCAACTTGGCCTCCAACATCGACACCGCCTCCCCCGCTGAGCCGGTTTCGGTCACCGACAGTATCAGCACGATGCTGGGCGTGGCCACATGCCAGGTGCAGAAGTGAATCGGATACGGCTCGTCCAGGTCGTCGGTGCCGCTCTGCGCCCGCGTGACCGGCTCGCCCAAAATCTTGGCCGCCTCGTCATCGGTAATCAGATCGCACACGTCCAGCGGCGGGGGCGTGCCGGCCGTGCCCACCGGCGTCACTTCCGAGTTGGTGTCGTCGGGCACCACGATCTCGGTCGCCGTGGCGGTGGCCGTCGCGGTGGCGGGGTTGGCCGGTTGGGCCGTGCCAGTTGGCGTGGCCGTTACGAAGCTGACGAGGATGGCCGGCGTGGGCGTGGCCGGGTTGCAGGCCGCCGCCAGCAGCGCCAGGGCTGCGAACAGCCCGCTTACCTGCCCCTTGACCGTCCCGTGCGTGTGCATGTGGTCGCCTTCTCTCTATCCCAAGCCCATGTCGGCGGCTGCGCCGGCCCTGCCAGTGTTGCCATAGCTACCTCTACGCGGCGCGGCGGGGGCTGGTTGCGCTCGGCGGGATAGCCCGTTGGGCCTATCCGCCGCGCCTCCCTCCGTCACCTGGCTCACGTCAACCCCCCTTCGTGTCAATTCGTCTGGGGCGGCTTAGGCGGCTCGTCAGAATAAGTTGACGAATTTTTCTAGCGGTGATTTAACTGCCCCATGCAGGATCTCACCGCGATCAAACGAATGGAAATGGTTTA
>JAYUUW010000756.1:0-6182 GCA_043754665.1 Anaerolineales bacterium
GCGCTATCCGCTCGACCCGGCGGGGGCCGACTTTTTGCCGGTGAATGCCGGCAGCACCTACATGCCGCTGGAGCGCCCCGGCCAGGTGGACCTGACGCCTTGGACCGGCGACGCCTGGGGGCTGGCGGCCGACATGCCCGCGCCCTGCACCACCGACGTTTACATTTACCCGGCGGTCGAATGCGACGGCGGCAATACCAGCCGGGTGGGCAAGGTGACGCTGCCGGCCGCCGCGCCGGGTGGGGGCATCCTGCTGGTCTACACGCCGGGGGCGGCCAACCACAACGGCATCTTCGTGGGCGAGGGGTTCGCCACGCCCTTCTACGACGGCGGCCTGTACCTACTGCCGGCCAGTTTGGCCGAGACGGGCGCGCCGCAGCCGAGCGACCTGATCAGCATTCTGAACGACCCGGCGTACAACGAGCAGTGGCCGCGCCCGGTGGTGCCGTATGCCAGCCTCATGGGCGTGTCACAGCCGGCCGTGTGGCCCGACCTGAGCAACAACGGCAGCGCGCACCTGGAGCCCAACACCCCGCTGGCGCTGGTAGGCGCGTCGTCGCTGATCTGGCGCGACACCGACAGCCGCCTGGGACCGCCGTGGGCGCTGGACCCGGACCCGTTCAACTACAGCCATGAGGCGCTGTACGCCTGGCAGCACCAGGGCGCGGATGCCGGGCTGTATGGCGACGACGACATCTACGCGCTGCGGGTGCTGGCGCTGCTGCCGGCCACCGACCGCACCTATCCCAACAGCGGCGCGGGCTTCAGCGATGTGGGCGATGAGCGCATCCGCATCCTGGGCGAGATCCCGGTGCGGCATGAGGGTGTGATCGACGGCAACGGCGACACCGACACCTCGTTCCTGGTGCGGCTGCCGGCCGATGTGCCGTTCACCTTTCAGACACTGGACCGCAACGGCATGGTGCTGAACATGGCCCAGACCTGGCACCAACTGCGGCCGGGCGAGGTGCGCTACGACTGCGGCGGGTGCCACGCCCACACCAAAGACCCGCTCGACTTTCACACTACCGTAGCCGGGCAGCCGGGCTTTGTGCCAACCGACCTGGCCCTGCAAACGCCGCTGCTGGCGCTGACGCAGATGAACGGCAGCCCTAGCACCATCACGCAGACGGCGACGCAGATGACCGTGGAGTATGTGCGCGACGTGCAGCCGATCTTGGCGGCGCGCTGTGCGGGCTGCCACACCGACGACAGCGGCGACGGCGATCTGAATCTGCACGACACCGGCGACCAACCCGGCACGTACTTCCGGCTGGTGGAGGACTACCAGGCCGACTATGGGCTGGGCGCGCCCCTCGACAGCGGCGCGGACTACTTCCTGCCGCCGCAGCTTACGCGCTATGTGCGCTCGTTCCAGGCGCGGGAGAGCCTGCTGATCTGGAAGGTGTTCAACGCGCGGCTGGACGGCCGCACCAACGAAACGCGCGAGGGCGATATCAATTACACGCCCGCCAGCGACACCACCCACGCCAACCTGGGGCTTACCTGGGCTGAGAAGCTGACGCTGGCCCGCTGGGTCGACCTGGGCGCGCCCATCGAACAAGCCGTGAACTGGGGCTGGTTCGAGGACGACCTGCGGCCGACGCTGTGGGTGGCGCCGACCCTGCTGCAAGCGCGCCTCGCGCCCATTGCCGGCGTGACCGTGGGCGCCTACGACCTCGAGAGCGGGCTGGCGGCCAACAGCCTGAGCGTGACGCTGGATGTGGCGGTGGGCGGGCAGCCGGCCGGCACCAACTTTGCGGCGGCGCTGAGCGGGCCGGCCAACGGCGGCGTGCTGACCATCCCTCTGCCGGCCGAGGTGGATTTGGCGGCGGCGGGCGCGACACTGACCGTGCGCATCAGCGACGAGGCCGGGCATGTGACTGAGGTGGTGCGGACCTTCAGCCCCGGCAGCAGGCCCAGCGTCCGTGTGTATCTGCCGGGCGTGGCGGGGCTGACGAACGCCAACGCCCGCCCGCTGTTTGGGTTTCACAAGCCGCGCTGAGCGGCGAGGCACATGCGGTATATCATCCTGGGCGCGGGAGCCATCGGCGGCTACATTGGCGGCAGCCTGGCGGCGGCGGGCGCGGCGGTGACGTTTGTGGCGCGGCCTAACACGGCGGCGGCCTTGCGGGCGCACGGGCTGCAGCTGACGCCGGGGCCGGGCGCGGCGACGCTGACGCTGCACCCAGCGGTGACGACCACGCTGGCGGAGGCCTTGCATGAGCCAGCCGACTTGATCGTGCTGGCGGTGAAGGCCTACGACACGGCCCAGGCGCTGGCGGACTTGCGCGCCGTGACGGCCACGCCGCCCCCCTGCCTGTGCCTGCAAAACGGCGTCGATGCCGAGGCCGAGGTGGCCCGCGCCTTTGGGCCGGGCTACGCGCTGGCCGGCACGGTGACGACGGCAGTGAGCGTGCCGGGCGCGGGCGAGATCGTGGTGGAGAAGCGGCGCGGCGTAGGCGTGGCGCTGGGCCACCCGTTGAGCGCGCCCGTAGCGGCGGCGCTCAGCGCGGCGGGCCTCAACACTCAGACCTACCCCGCCGCCGGGCCGATGAAGTGGTCGAAGCTGCTGACGAACCTGCTGGGCAACGCCACCTCGGCCATTCTGGACTTGCCGGTGGCGGCGATCTTCGCGGACCCGCGCTTGTTCGCGCTGGAGGCGGCGGCGGTGCGCGAGGCGCTGGCGGTGATGCGGGCCTACGGCTACGGCGTGGTCGATCTGCCGGGCGTGCCGGTGCGGCTGCTGGCGGCGGCGGTGCAGTTGCCGGGGGCGCTGGCGCGGCCGTTGCTGCGGCGGGCGGTGGGCACGGGGCGCGGCAACAAGATGCCGTCGCTGCACATTGACCTGCACGCGGGCAAGCCGCAGACCGAGGCGCGCTGGCTATATGGGGCGGTGGCGGCGCATGGGGCTGAGCGGGGGGTGCCCACGCCGATCAACGCGGCGCTGACGGAGACGCTGGAAGGATTGACCAGCGGCGCGCTAGATAAGGCGGCGTTTCGGCACCAGCCGGAGGCGCTGCTCCGGCGGGTGGCGGGGCGCTGAGGGCGGCGGCGGTAAATTGTGAAGGAACAGACGGCCAGTGGGCACGTGCCCACTGGCCGTCTGTTCCTTCACAATTTACCGCCGCCGCCCTCAGCGCCCCGCCACCCGCCGGAGCAGCGCCTCCGGCTGGTGCCGAAACGCCGCCTTATCTAGCGCGCCGCTGGTCAATCCTTCCAGCGTCTCCGTCAGCGCCGCGTTGATCGGCGTGGGCACCCCCCGCTCAGCCCCATGCGCCGCCACCGCCCCATATAGCCAGCGCGCCTCGGTCTGCGGCTTGCCCGCGTGCAGGTCAATGTGCAGCGACGGCATCTTGTTGCCGCGCCCCGTGCCCACCGCCCGCCGCAGCAACGGCCGCGCCAGCGCCCCCGGCAACTGCACCGCCGCCGCCAGCAGCCGCACCGGCACGCCCGGCAGATCGACCACGCCGTAGCCGTAGGCCCGCATCACCGCCAGCGCCTCGCGCACCGCCGCCGCCTCCAGCGCGAACAAGCGCGGGTCCGCGAAGATCGCCGCCACCGGCAAGTCCAGAATGGCCGAGGTGGCGTTGCCCAGCAGGTTCGTCAGCAGCTTCGACCACTTCATCGGCCCGGCGGCGGGGTAGGTCTGAGTGTTGAGGCCCGCCGCGCTGAGCGCCGCCGCTACGGGCGCGCTCAACGGGTGGCCCAGCGCCACGCCTACGCCGCGCCGCTTCTCCACCACGATCTCGCCCGCGCCCGGCACGCTCACTGCCGTCGTCACCGTGCCGGCCAGCGCGTAGCCCGGCCCAAAGGCGCGGGCCACCTCGGCCTCGGCATCGACGCCGTTTTGCAGGCACAGGCAGGGGGGCGGCGTGGCCGTCACGGCGCGCAAGTCCGCCAGCGCCTGGGCCGTGTCGTAGGCCTTCACCGCCAGCACGATCAAGTCGGCTGGCTCATGCAAGGCCTCCGCCAGCGTGGTCGTCACCGCTGGGTGCAGCGTCAGCGTCGCCGCGCCCGGCCCCGGCGTCAGCTGCAGCCCGTGCGCCCGCAAGGCCGCCGCCGTGTTAGGCCGCGCCACAAACGTCACCGCCGCGCCCGCCGCCGCCAGGCTGCCGCCAATGTAGCCGCCGATGGCTCCCGCGCCCAGGATGATATACCGCATGTGCCTCGCCGCTCAGCGCGGCTTGTGAAACCCAAACAGCGGGCGGGCGTTGGCGTTCGTCAGCCCCGCCACGCCCGGCAGATACACACGGACGCTGGGCCTGCTGCCGGGGCTGAAGGTCCGCACCACCTCAGTCACATGCCCGGCCTCGTCGCTGATGCGCACGGTCAGTGTCGCGCCCGCCGCCGCCAAATCCACCTCGGCCGGCAGAGGGATGGTCAGCACGCCGCCGTTGGCCGGCCCGCTCAGCGCCGCCGCAAAGTTGGTGCCGGCCGGCTGCCCGCCCACCGCCACATCCAGCGTCACGCTCAGGCTGTTGGCCGCCAGCCCGCTCTCGAGGTCGTAGGCGCCCACGGTCACGCCGGCAATGGGCGCGAGGCGCGCTTGCAGCAGGGTCGGCGCCACCCACAGCGTCGGCCGCAGGTCGTCCTCGAACCAGCCCCAGTTCACGGCTTGTTCGATGGGCGCGCCCAGGTCGACCCAGCGGGCCAGCGTCAGCTTCTCAGCCCAGGTAAGCCCCAGGTTGGCGTGGGTGGTGTCGCTGGCGGGCGTGTAATTGATATCGCCCTCGCGCGTTTCGTTGGTGCGGCCGTCCAGCCGCGCGTTGAACACCTTCCAGATCAGCAGGCTCTCCCGCGCCTGGAACGAGCGCACATAGCGCGTAAGCTGCGGCGGCAGGAAGTAGTCCGCGCCGCTGTCGAGGGGCGCGCCCAGCCCATAGTCGGCCTGGTAGTCCTCCACCAGCCGGAAGTACGTGCCGGGTTGGTCGCCGGTGTCGTGCAGATTCAGATCGCCGTCGCCGCTGTCGTCGGTGTGGCAGCCCGCACAGCGCGCCGCCAAGATCGGCTGCACGTCGCGCACATACTCCACGGTCATCTGCGTCGCCGTCTGCGTGATGGTGCTAGGGCTGCCGTTCATCTGCGTCAGCGCCAGCAGCGGCGTTTGCAGGGCCAGGTCGGTTGGCACAAAGCCCGGCTGCCCGGCTACGGTAGTGTGAAAGTCGAGCGGGTCTTTGGTGTGGGCGTGGCACCCGCCGCAGTCGTAGCGCACCTCGCCCGGCCGCAGTTGGTGCCAGGTCTGGGCCATGTTCAGCACCATGCCGTTGCGGTCCAGTGTCTGAAAGGTGAACGGCACATCGGCCGGCAGCCGCACCAGGAACGAGGTGTCGGTGTCGCCGTTGCCGTCGATCACACCCTCATGCCGCACCGGGATCTCGCCCAGGATGCGGATGCGCTCATCGCCCACATCGCTGAAGCCCGCGCCGCTGTTGGGATAGGTGCGGTCGGTGGCCGGCAGCAGCGCCAGCACCCGCAGCGCGTAGATGTCGTCGTCGCCATACAGCCCGGCATCCGCGCCCTGGTGCTGCCAGGCGTACAGCGCCTCATGGCTGTAGTTGAACGGGTCCGGGTCCAGCGCCCACGGCGGTCCCAGGCGGCTGTCGGTGTCGCGCCAGATCAGCGACGACGCGCCTACCAGCGCCAGCGGGGTGTTGGGCTCCAGGTGCGCGCTGCCGTTGTTGCTCAGGTCGGGCCACACGGCCGGCTGTGACACGCCCATGAGGCTGGCATACGGCACCACCGGGCGCGGCCACTGCTCGTTGTACGCCGGGTCGTTCAGAATGCTGATCAGGTCGCTCGGCTGCGGCGCGCCCGTCTCGGCCAAACTGGCCGGCAGTAGGTACAGGCCGCCGTCGTAGAAGGGCGTGGCGAACCCCTCGCCCACGAAGATGCCGTTGTGGTTGGCCGCCCCCGGCGTGTAGACCAGCAGGATGCCCCCACCCGGCGCGGCGGCCGGCAGCGTCACCTTGCCCACCCGGCTGGTATTGCCGCCGTCGCATTCGACCGCCGGGTAAATGTAAACGTCGGTGGTGCAGGGCGCGGGCATGTCGGCCGCCAGCCCCCAGGCGTCGCCGGTCCAAGGCGTCAGGTCCACCTGGCCGGGGCGCTCCAGCGGCATGTAGGTGCTGCCGGCATTCACCGGCAAAAAGTCGGCCCCCGCCGGGTCGAGCGGATAGCGC
>JAYUUW010000757.1:0-4641 GCA_043754665.1 Anaerolineales bacterium
GGTCGGCCGGGTCGAGCCAGACCAGCACCACTGCCGCGCCGTCGAGGTCTTGCAGGAACACCAGGTCGGGCGCGCCGAGATCGGCGGGGTAGCGGGGCAGCGCGATGGGGAAGGTCACTTGCGCGCGGGCGTCGGCCAGGGTGGTCTCACCGGCCAGGTCGAGCACGGAGTTAAGGGGCGTGGCCGACGGCGCGGGCGTCAGGCTCGGCCGGGCCGTGCTGCGCGGCGCGGGCGTGCGGGTCGGGCGTAGGCCGGGGGTGGCGGCCTGCCCTAGCTCTGCCTGCCCTAGCTCTGTTGGGGTTGGGGTGGCGGTCGGCGGGCCGAACTGCAAGCGCACCACACCGATTTGGATGAATTGCAGCAGCCCGGCGCGGGTGCTGGGCACGGCCAGCAGCGCCACCGCCAGCACGGCGACCAGGGCCACGGCGTAGACCCAGGTGGCGCGGCGGGCCGGGCGTGGGCGGCGCAGGGCGGCGGCCAAGTTAGGCGTGGGCGGGTACGGCAGCGCCCGCGCCAGGCGGGTCAGGCGGTCGGTCAGGGCCGCCTCGGAGAGGGTGACAGACGGATCAGGGTTCATACAGCGTCTCGGTCGGGCGCGAAACGTTCGCGCAGCTCGGGATAGTGCGCGTCTACTACCCCGCGCAGGCGTTTGAGTGAACGGTGCAGCCGCGATTTGACCGTGCCGGCCGCCACGCCCAGCGCCGCCGCCAGCTCGGCCTCGGGCAGCTCTAAGAAGAAGCGCAGATACACTACCTCTTGGTCGGCGGTGGGCAGCCGGCGCACGGCCTGCCACAGCGCCTGGGCCTCGGCCTGCTGGGCGGCCAACTGCTCCACCAGCGGCGGCCTACCCCGCTCCGGCTCGGCGGCGAAGGCGCGCTGCAGGGCGGCCAGGTAGCGGCCCACGGCCCGGCGGCGGTTGCGGGCCAGGTTGGCGGCGATGCGCAGCAGCCAGGGCCGCAGCGGGCGGGCGGCGTCGAAGCGGGCCAGCGCCGGGTAGGCGCGCAGAAAAGTCTCCTGCGCGGCGTCGGCCGCCTCATCGGCGTCGCCCAGCAGCAAGTAGGCCAGCCGAAAGACGGCCGCCTGGTGGGTGCTAACGATCTGGTCCCAGCCCGCCGCCTCGCCTTGCTGGGCGCGGGCCACCGCTTCGGTTTCGAGCAAACTCAGCCTCTAGCCTCTCCGGAGAGGTCGATCTACCTGGTATACACCGGGGGGGCGCGGTTCGTTCCCTTTGAAAAGCCCGGCCCGGCCGCGCCCTCTGGCGTGGCCTGAGTATAATAGAAGGGCAGACCGGTTCTCATCCGGCAAGGGGAAAAGTGTGGCGTTAGAACTGACGGTGTACAGCCTGCCGGCGCTGCTGGGCGGGCTGTGTGCGGTGGGCATTGCCCTGTATAGCTGGACGCGGCAGACGCGCGTCGGCCGCCTGTTTGCGCTGTTTGCGCTGGGCGCGGCGATCTGGGGCTTTGCCTATTGCCTGGAGGTGAACAGCGCCACGCTGGCGGCCAAAGTGGCCTGGGCCAAGCTGGCCTACCTGGGCATCGCGCTGGTGCCGGTGGCCTGGCTGGCGTTTGCGCTGCAATTCACCGGCCGCGACCGGCTGCTCAACCGCCGCGCCATGGCGGTGCTGCTGATTATCCCCATCTTCACCCTCTCGCTGGCGTTCTCCAACGAAGTCCATCAGCTCATTTGGACCACGGTCGAGCTCGACCGCAGCGGGCCGTTCACCGCGCTGGCCGTGCAGCATGGCGCGTGGTTTTGGATCTTCGCCGTCTACAGCTATGTGCTCAACCTGCTCGGCATCGTGCTGGTGCTGCTGACCATGGTGCGCGCCCCGGGGGTGTATCAGGGGCAGGTGGCCATGCTGCTGCTGGCGGTGGTGCTGCCGTGGCTGGGCAACTTCATCTACCTCTCGGGCCAGAGCAGCCTGCCCAATTGGGATTTGACGCCGGCCGGGTTCATCTTGAGCGCGGTGGCGGTGGTCTTTGGCGCGTGGCGCTATCAACTGCTGGAGCTCCAGCCGGTGCCGCGCGACACGCTGGTCGATGCCAGCGCCGACGGGCTGATTGTGCTCGACACGCTGGGCCGGGTGGTAGACCTGAACGCGGCGGCGCATCAGATCATGGGCCCGCAGGCGGCCATCGGGCAATCGGTGCGGGCGGTGCTGCCCGACCGCCCCGAACTGCTGACGCCGGCCGCCGCCCCCACGCGCACCGAGGTGCTGCTGGGCCAGCCGCCGCGCACCTACGACCTCTCGGTGACGCCGCTGCACGACAGCGCCGGCGCGCTGACCGGGCAGTTGATCGCGCTGCGCGACATCAGCGCGCAGAAGCAGGCCGAGGCCGCGCTGCGCGAACAGAAGCAGTTGTTTGAAAACCTGGTGGCCGTGGCCCGCGCCACGGCCGAACGGCCCAGCCTGGAAGCCACGCTGCAAAACGCGCTGAACGTGGCCGCCGCGCTCACCGGGGCCGAGCGCGGCAGTTTGTTCCTGCTGAACTCGGTGGGGGTGGTGACGCACAGTCTGTTGACCAATCGCGGCATGACGTCTGACCAGCGCCAGAGTGTGGTGCGGCGGGTGATGGACCGGGGGCTGTCGGGCTGGGTGGTGCGCCACCGCACGGCGGCGCTGATCACCGACACGGCGCGCGACGAGCGCTGGCTGGCCTCCAGCGGGGAGGCCACGCCGGTGGGGTCGGCGCTGGGCGTGCCGATTGTGAGCGGCAGCGCGCTGGTGGGGGTGCTGACGCTCTCGCACGCGCAGACCATGCGCTTTACCGACGAGCACCTGCACCTGATGCAGGCCGCCGCCGACCAACTGGCGCTGGCGCTGCGCAACGCGCAAATTTATGAGGAGCAGCGGCTGATGGCGCGGCGGCAGTCAGCGCTGTATGGCGTGATGCGCTCGGTGGGCGAGCAGCTGAACCCGCAGGCGGTGGCCACGGCGGCGGTGGAGGCGATTGTGCGGCTGGTGGATGGCGACGAAAGCTGGCCGGGCGTGGGCATTGCCCTGCCCGACGGCGACGGCCACACCTGGGTGCTGGCCGCCGGCAGCGGGCCGTTGGCCGCCGGGGTGAGCACGAGCCACCCGCTGCGCCAGGGAGTGATCGGCCGGGCTTTGATGACCGGCCAAACCCAGACCGGCGCACATGTGCCCAGCGCCCCCGACGACTTGCCCGACGGCGGCCTGGCCCGCAGCGCGCTGGCGGTGCCGCTGCGGCGCGGCGCGCGGGTGCTGGGCGTGCTGAGCCTGGAGAGTGACCAGCCGGAGGCGTTTGACGCCGACGACACGAAGCTGGCCGAGTCGCTGGCCGACGCGGTGGCGCTGGTGCTCGACAACGCGCTGCTGTATCAAACCATTGCCGGAGAGCGCAGCCGGCTGCAAGCGCTGATCGAGGCCAGCCGCGACGGCATCTTCTTACTGAGCATGGATCAGCGGCTGCTGGTGGTGAACGCGCCGGTGCTCATGCTGCTGGGGCTGCCGGGCCAGCCGGAAGACTGGCTGGCCCGCACGCTCGACCAGGTGCTGCTGCATCTGCGGCGGCGCGCCCCGCAGTTGGTGAAGGCCGCGCTGGCCGAGGCCAAGCGTCTGCGGCGCGGCGACGAGCCGGCGTTTGAGGCCGAAGGCGAGGTGCCGCCACGCACCATTGCCTGGCTGAGCCTGCCGGTGCTGAGCGGCGCGCTGCCGCTGGGGCGGCTGATTGTGCTGCGCGATGTGACCGAAGAACGCGATGTGCAGAAGCTGCGCGATAACCTGACGCACACCATGGTGCACGACCTGCGCAACCCGCTGACTAATATCCGCATGGCGCTGGAGCTGCTCAGCCAGGTCGGGGCCGGCAGCCCGGCGGGCGCGGCGGCCGGCCCCGAGGCCCAGCAGCGCGAGGTGCTGCACATTGCGCTCAACAGCACGCAGCGCATGCTGGGGCTGGTGAACGCGATCTTAGATGTGAATCGGCTGGAGAGCGGGCAGATGCCGCTGGTGCGCGAGTTGGTGCCGCTGCACGACGCGACGACCGAGGTGTTCTTGATGCAGATGCCGCAGGCCATGGAAAAGCGGCTGCGGCTGGAGAACCAGGTGCCGGAGAACCTGCCGGCGCCCTACGCCGACGCGGGGCTGATGCGGCGGGTGCTGCAAAACCTGGTGGGCAACGCCATCAAGTTCACGCCCGACGGCGGGTTGGTGCGGGTGACGGGCGGGCTGGAGCCGGACGGCCGGCACGTGGTGGTGACGGTGGCCGACACCGGGCCGGGCCTGCCGCCGGAGATCCGCGCCAACCTGTTCCAGAAGTTTGTGACCGGGCGGCACCGCGAGCGCGGCAGCGGGCTGGGGCTGGCCTATTGCCGGCTGGCAATTGAGGCGCACGGCGGGAAGATTTGGGCCGTGACCGAGCCGGGCTGGGGGGCGGTGTTTAGCTTTACGCTGCCGTTGGGAATGGAGGAGTAGAGGTCGGAAGTGGGAGGTGAGAGGTGGGAAGTGAGAGGTGGGAGGGGAGCGATAGCTAGGCGGAAGCAATAGAGATTGAGGCACAGAGGCACAGAGGCACAGGGGCGCGGGGCCGGGGGTGGCTCCGTTTTTGTTTAAGTGGTGGCCGGGCGCGGTGGGAAGTGGGAGGGGAACAGGGCGGCGGGCGGCTGGAGGTGATCCAG
>JAYUUW010000758.1:0-2359 GCA_043754665.1 Anaerolineales bacterium
CAGCACCAGCAGGAACGACACCGTGTCGCGCCCGAAGAACTGGCTGCGCGATACCGCCGCCGCTGCCAGCGTGCCCAGCACCAGCGCCACGGCGGTGGAGATGCTGGCGACGCGCAGCGAGAGGAACAGCGCCTGCCAGAAATCGTTGCGCCCGGCCGCCACCGCAAACCAGTTGAGCGTCAGCCCCGGCGGCGGGAAGCTGTAGGTGGCCTCGTCGGTCGTGAAGGCGTAGAGCAAAATGATGGCAAACGGCAGGTGCAGAAACAGCAGCCCGGCGATGGCCGCCAGCGTAAGGGCCAACGGCGCTTTGCCCTCGCCGCCGCCGCTGCTGGTTACGCGGGCGCTGGCATTAGAGCGCATCGAACGCCCCCAGCCGCCGCGCGATCAGCAAATAGATGCCCATTATCACAATCGGCCCCATGGTGAAGGCGGCGGCCAGCGGAATGTTGCCCGAGGTGCCCTGGTGCGACAGGACCGCCTGCCCGATGAAGTAGCTGGAGTTGCCCAAGGCCGAGGGCACGATAAAGTCGCCCAGCGTCAGCGAGAAGGTGAAGATCGACCCGGCGATGACGCCCGGCACCGCCAGCGGCAGGATGACATGCCGCAGCGTTTGGGCCGGGCGCGCGCCCAGGTCGCCGGAGGCCTCCAGCAGCGAGCGCGGCACCCGCTCCAGCGCCGCCTGGATCGGCAGGATCATGTACGGCAGCCAGATGTAGGTGAAAGCCAGGAACATGCCTAGCGCCGACACCGACAGCGACGAGCCGCCGATCTCCGGGATGCGCAGCACGCCGTCGAGCACGCCCTGCAAGCCCACGGCCTGGAACAGCCAACTGATAATGCCCTCTTTGGCGAGGATGAGCTTCCAGGCGTACACCCGCACCAGATAGCTCGACCACAGCGGCAGGATGACGGCCAGATACAGCGCCGGCTTGAGGCGGCCCGAGGCGTAGCGCGCAATGTAGAAGGCAATGGGGAAGGCCAGCACCGCGTCGGCCACGGTGACGGCGGCGGCCATGCCGGTGGTGCGCCGGAAGATGTCGAGGTTGGCCGGCGTGAACAACTGGGCGTAGGTGCTCAGCGTAAACTGCCGCACCACCAGGCCGGTGAAATTATCCAGGCTGTAAAACGAGTTGACCAGCAGCGCCGCCAGCGAGCCCAGGTAGACCACGCCCAGCCACAGCAGCGGCGGCAGCAGCAAGAGCAGCAGAAACAGCACCGGGTAGCGATACAGGAAGGTCGAGAGGCCCTGGAGGAACGGCGGCTTGACGGCCGGGGGCGGCGGCGTGATCATGCCCCCTCCAGCGGCCGGTTGACGGCCGGGTCCCACAGCAGTGCCACCGGCCGGCCGCGCGCCGCCAGCGCCTCCATGGAGGTCGTCGCCAGGTTCTGCTCCACCACGGTCAGGTCGCCGCCCGCGTCCAGCTCGACCAAATAGCGGGTGTGCATCCCTAAATAGACCACATCGCGGATACGGCCGGGGGCGCGGCAGTAGCCGGGGGGCGTGGGCGCGTCAGGCGCGGCCAGCCGAATTTTCTCCGGCCGCACGGTGAAGGTGGTCGGCGCGCCGGTCAGCGCTTCAGCCAGCGGGCTGCGCACCAAATTGCTCACGCCCACGAAACCGGCCACGAACTCGGTCGCGGGCCGCTCGTAGACCTCGGCCGGGGTGCCGAGCTGTTCAATGCGGCCGTGGTTGAACACCGCCAGCCGGTCGCTCATGGTGAGCGCCTCTTCCTGGTCGTGGGTCACATAAATAAAGGTGATGCCCACGCGCTGTTGAATGGCCTTCAGCTCAATCTGCATCTGCTGGCGCAGCTTGAGGTCAAGCGCGCCCAGCGGCTCGTCGAGCAGCAGCACGCGCGGGTGGTTGATGAGGGCGCGGGCCAGGGCCACGCGCTGGCGCTGCCCGCCCGAAAGCTGGGCCGGCTTGCGCTGGGCCAGCCCCGGCAGCCGCACCAGTTCCAGCATCTCGGCCACCTGCACGCGGCGCTGGGCGGCCGGCACTTTCTTAATCATCAGGCCGTAGCCCACGTTGTCGCCCACGGTCATGTGGGGGAAAAGGGCATAGTCTTGAAAGACGGTATTCACGTCGCGCTCGTACGGCGGGCGGTGGGTCACGTCCTCGCCGTGCAGTGCAATGCTGCCAGAGGTGGGCGTGTCGAACCCGGCCACCAGGCGCAGGCAGGTGGTCTTGCCCGAGCCGGACGGCCCAAGCATGGTAAAGAACTCGCCATCGTGAATGTCGAGGTTGACGCCGTCTACCGCCTTCACCTCGCCAAAGTGGCGGGTGACGCGCGTGAAGCGCACGGCCGGGATCGCGTTGGGGTCGGGGGGCGTGGCAGCGGTCACAGGGTGGGGTAAG
>JAYUUW010000759.1:0-2424 GCA_043754665.1 Anaerolineales bacterium
CTTGCCCGCGCCCGTGAGCACCAGGCAGCGCACCGCCGCGTCGCGCTCGGCCGCCTTCAGCGCCTCCAGCACCTCCCGCGCCATGTCATCGTTGAAGGCATTGAGCACCTCCGGCCGATTGAGCGTCAGCGTCGCCACGCCGTCAGCGAGATCGTAGATGATCGTCGTATAAGTCATCGCGCTACCTCCCACCCCACCCGCTTCCCCCCGTCAATCCCTCCGCAGCTTATGACCCAGATTCGTGTAATTCGCGGCTAATGTTTTTCCGCCTTTATCACTTCGTGGGAAACGCCTTACCCCCGCCCCGCCCGATGCGTTGCGCTTCTTCCTCCACCAATTCTAGCGTGCCCTGGATGGTCGGGTCGCGCGGCACGTCCGGGCCGCAGGCGATGACCTGGCCCGCGTAGGCGCTTACCGCGCCAGTCGCATCGTCCACCTCCAGGTCAAGCCGGCCGAGCCACTGGCCGAACTCGCCCGCCTGCACGATCAGCACGCCGCCCACCACTTGCGGCGTCGGCAGCAGCGTGTGCGTGTGCCCGCCCACGATCACGCCCAGCTCGGGGAAGGCCGCCGCGATGTCGTCGTCGCGCCAGGCGTTGGGCGGCTCGTGCGCCGCGCCGGCGGGCGTAGGTGTCAGCCCCACATGCGAGAGCAGCACCAGCAGCTTGGCTCCCTGCGCGCGCAGGCCGTCAATCGCGCGCCGCAGCGTGGCCTCGGTGTCCACCACGCCATAGCCCGCCGCCTCGTACTCGGCGGGGAAGGTCCGCGTCAGCCCGATCAGGCCGACCGCAAAGCCGTCGAGGTCGATCAGCGCCGCCGCCTTCAGCCCCGGCACCGCCGGCTGCGTCAGGTCGGCGGCGTCCACCACGTTCGCGGCCAGCACCGGAAAGTTGACCGCCCGCACCAGCTTCGCCAGCGCCGCGCGGCCCCAGATCAGATAGTCGGCGTTGCCCAGCACGGTCGCCTGCACGCCCATGGCCTCCAGCAGCGCGTAGTTGGCGCGGCCCTGCGTGGCGGCGCTGGCCCACTGCCCCCGGTCAGACGAGTCGCCGGCGTCGAGCAGCAGCACCTGCCGCCCGGCCGCCTGCGCCTGCTCGCGAGCCCGGCGGATGAGCGTGTACAGGCGCGGCAGTTGGTCGAGCCGGCCGTGCAGGTCGTTGACGTGCAGGATGGTCAGTTGCATGGGGTCTTAAACAATCAGGGCCGCACACGCCGCGCCTACATGCACACGGTCTCGGCGGCCCTGATCGACAGGCGGGGTAATGGGCTGGCCTTAGGGGAGGCGCAGGTACAGCAGCAGCATGTGCCCTTCCGGCACTTCAACGAAGCGCGCCGCCACCACCACGGCTTCTTGGCGCTCGCCCTGCTCGTCGCGGTATTCCAGCAGCACAGGGCGGTTGTCATCCCAGGCCTTCCAGCAGCGCTCGACCATCGACGGGCCGTTGAAGGTCCGCAGCCGGGTCAGCACCAGGGTGGGCAGTTGCGGCCCCTCGGTTAGCGACGGCAGCCAGGTCTCGGGCGTGTGCTCGAAGACCGGCGTCGGGCCTTCAATAATCGTGATCTTTTCCGCTTCCTTGTCCATAATCGCTCCCCGGCACGGCCGACAATAATGACCGACAAATAAACGTTGGTTGGGGTCTCGCACGTGCGTGGGGCTAATAATACCACGACTCGAATTGCCTCGAACAGGTGTTTGCATGCCGGACACCTTAAAACTTCGCTCGGCCGCCGGCCCTCACCGCCGCCGGGCTTTCCCGACGGTTGACCTCCGCCGGCTGACCGCCGCCTGCCCCTCCCTGACCGCCCGCTGACCGCCGCCGCGCCCTGGCTGACAGTTACTTTCCAAAGCGGGCCCGCCTCTTGAAACGGCGCGGCCCATCCGGTACTATACTCCACAACTGAACCGACCATTAGCCAGTTACAGGAGACCTGCCATGGCCGCCCCCAAAGATTTCGATTATGCCAAGTTCAAGAAGCTCAAGCCCAAGGATGTCGTCGAGGACGCCAAGCTCAAGGTCAACATGACCTTCCTGCACGTCCACTACATCCGCTACCCCAAGATCAGCAAGAGCTCCAAGGTGGCCAAGGTCATGGTCGAGCGCATCAACATGATCCGCCAGATGGTGCCGGGCCTCAAAAAGACCCGCGACAATATTAATGCCATGTTCAAGTTGCTCAAACCCGACAACAAGGACCACGAAAAGTTCAAGCTCATCCTGCTGCAGTACCTGGAACTGCTGCGCAAGGCCGAGCGCGACCGCCAAAAATGGATCAAGGACGAAATCAAGCTCGGCAACACGAACAACGTCCAAGTCTTGCTCGTCGCCCAAAGCCTCGACGACGTCATCCGCATCTAGCTCGCCGCCGCCGACCGACCCACGCCCTGCGCCTCGTCCATCGGGCCGTTGAGCGTGCCAAGCGGCC
>JAYUUW010000760.1:0-6160 GCA_043754665.1 Anaerolineales bacterium
GATGACGGCGATCCAATCATCTCGGCCGGCATTAGCTCCATTCGTCAATCATGTAGGCACCCCTCCCCGCACCGGGGAGGGGCCGGGGGTGAGGTCAGACCAACCGCTCGCCGCCTCGCCGCGTCCTGCGCTGACACTCCTGACACCCTCCCAAGGTCAAGTGGTCAACGTGACAGTGCCGGTAGGCCTGACACCCTCCCAGGGTCAAGTGGTCAACGTGACAGTGCCGGTAGGCCTGACACCCACCCCAAGGTCAATTGGTCAACGTGACGCCTTCCGCCACCGAGCCGCGTCAAACAGCGCCACGCACCCGCTCACCTTATGTAAAGGTGACGGTCGTGACGGTGCCAAGCACTCAATTGGTCAAAGTGACGGTAGTGACGGTACGCGGGGATCAAGTGGTCAACCTGACGGTATCAGTGAGCGGCCCCGCCTCACGCGGCCCCTCCCACCTCTCACCTCCCACTTCCCACCTCTCAACTCAAAGGCAGACGTTGCGCCGGTGTGCGCTGAACCATCACATAGCGCACCGCCAGCAGCAGCGGCAGCAGCGCCACCACCAGGCTCAGCCAGTTGAGGTTGCGGAAGCCGATCAGCCCGAACAGCACGCCGCTTTGCAAACTGCCCAGCGCCGAAATGCCGTTCACCAGCAAGTCGTTGCCGCCCTGCAAGCGGGCGCGCTCGTTGAGCGTCAGCGTGTCGGTCAGCAGCGCCGCGCCGGCCACGTAGCAAAAATTCCAGCCCAGGCCGAGCAGGAACAGCGCCACGGCCAGCACCCCCACCACCTGCGACAGCGGCGCCAGCACGCAGGCGGCCACCAGCAGCGCCACGCCCGCCATAATCGTCGCCGGGCGGCCGAAGTTATCCGCCAGCCGGCCGGAGATCATCGACAGGCCGAACATGCCCAGCGTGTGCGCCGTGATGACCAGCGAAATGTCGCCCAGCAGGTGGCCGTGGTCGGTCATGTGCACCGAGGTGATCGACATGATCATCACCATCACCAACTGGCCGATGACCATGGCCGCTACTGCCAGGCGCGTGCCGGGCTGGGCGAAGATTTCGCGCAGCGGGCGCATAGGCGCGGCCGGCGGGTTTCCGGCGGCCGCGTCAGCGGTGGCGGCGGTGGCCGCCAGTTGGCGGGCCAGGTCACGCGGGTCAGGCCGCAAGAAGAGGAACATGAGTACCAGGCCGAGCGCAAACAGCGCGGCCGTGGCCACCCACGGGCCGGAGAGCTCGTTCAGGCCGTTGGCGACCGCCCAGTTGCCCGTCGGCCCCACCAGCGCTGGGCCGAAGATCGCGCCGACCGTGCCGCCCAGCACCACCAGGCTGATGGCCCGCGCCCGTTCGCTCACCGGGTGCATCTCAGCGGCGGCATAGCGCGATTGGTCGGTGACGCCGCGCGTCAAACCCATAAGCGTGAAGCCGATCAGGAAGAGGGCGAAGTGGCTGAGGTTGGTGGCGGCGGCGGCCAGCAGCGCGCCGACTACGCCCAGCGCGTAACCCAGCACCAGGCCTGTGCGGCGGCCGACGTATTCCATAATTCGGGCGGCGGGGTAGGCCGAGAGGGCGCTGCCGAACTGGTAAGCGGCGCTGGGCAGGCCGGCGTACACCGGGCTGCCGGTCATTTGCACTGCGGCGATGGCCCCCACCGTGCCGCCCGCCAAAAAGGCGGCCGAGCTGGCGCTTTGCCCGAGGAACAGCAGCCAGGTCAGCCGCTGATGGACGGGCATTTTTCCGCCCGGCATGGCGCGGCGGCCAGGGCCGGCGGTCATTTGGCAGAGAGTGAGCGGTTGAGCTTTTCGAGGCGCTCGCAGATCAGGCGCAGGGTCTGCCAGTCGCGGCGGGCGAGGAAGATTTCGGCCAGGCGGGTGAGCGTGTTGGGGTCCATGTTGCGCAGCTTGACCAGCTCGCTGTACACCCGCGCGGCCTCGTTGTCGGTGCGGCCGGTCTTGAGGAAGGTCACTGCCAGTTGAATCAGTTCCTGCTCGCGGGCGCGGTCGCCGTCGTCGAGCGTGGCGGTCTTAGCCAGGCTGCCGGTTTGGCTCAGGCCGCCCGTGCCCAGCTTGCTCAGGCCGCCGGTCTTCACCTTGTTCAGCGCGCCGGTTTTGGCCGGTTCGGGCGCGTGCGTGGCAACCCGCCGGATGGCGTTGAGGAACTCGTCGGTGTTGAAGGGCTTGATCAGGTACTCGCGCGCCCCGGCGGCCATGGCCTGCCGCAGCACCTCGCGCTCGCCGTCGTACGACATGGCCATGCACACCGTCGTCGGGCTCACGTTCGCCAGCGCCCGGATGGCCGTCAGCCCGTCGACCTTGGGCATGTGCACGTCAATCACGGCCACGTCCGGCTGCTGGCTGCGGGCCATCTCCACCGCCTCCTGGCCGTCACGGGCCACCGAAACGACTTCGATGTCGTTTTCCAACGACACCATCATCTCGGCGCTCTTGCGGAACTCTGCGTTATCGTCGGCGATCAGGAGGCGAATCAAGGACAGCATCACTCTCGTGCCAAGACGCTAAAGCCGCGCCAACGCCGCCGCCAGGGCGGGGCGCGGCGCGGAGAAAATCGACCGACCTAGGCGCCGCGCCCGCCGATGCCGCCCTTGGTGTTCTGGGGCAGGATCAGTTCCACATCGGAGTGGGGGCGGGGGATGACGTGGACCGAGACCAGCTCGCCCACGCGCTTGGCCGCCGCCGCGCCGGCATCGGTGGCGGCTTTCACCGCGCCGACATCGCCGCGCACCATCACGGTGACAAAGCCGCCGCCGACGTACTCGCTGCCAATCAGGGTCACGTTGGCCGCCTTCACCATCGCATCGGCGGCTTCCACGGCGCCGATCAGGCCGCGGGTTTCGACCATTCCCAGCGCGATCATGCTCACATCAACGGGCATAGCTCATCCTCCTAACAAGGGCGAACGTGATTACCGCTTGAGTTCCGCCAGCACCTGCCGCACCAGATCGTCAATGCGCGCGGGGTTCAGGTTGGCCGATAGCGCGCCGCTGCCGGCCGGGCGCTTCAATTGCGATGGATCATCGGTTGCGCCGGGCAGCAGCGCCGCCGCCGGGGGCGGGGTGAGCGCATAGGCCAGGCGCTTGACATTATACATGTGATGCACGGTGATGTTATCGCCCGTAATCGCGCCGCCGTAGCCGCCGGGGCCGAGCGTCATCGACGGCATCACGCCGGTGGTCAGGCCGGTGGCCCCCAGCGTGCCGAGCGTGTTCACCAGGATGCGAAAGACCGGCTTTTCCAGCCCGAAGCGCATGATGATGTTGTCGTCTTGGGCGTGGATGACGAGCGAGTGGCCGCGCCCGCCGAAGTTGATCAGCTCCAGGCAGCGGTCGCAGCCGGCTTCCCAGCCGTCGCACTCGTACCAGCCGAGCACCGTCGTGAGCTTCTCGCCCGAGAGCGGCTCCGCGCGCCCAACGCCGTTGAGGCGCGCCACCAGGATGCGGGCCGAGGCCGGCACCGTGATGCCGCACATCTGCGCCAACTGCTGCGGGCTTTTGCCCACCGCTTTGGGGTTGATCAGGTGGCCGGCGCTGAACAGCAGGTTGCCCAGCGCTTGCTTCTGGGCCTCATCCACAAAGTACGCGCCCTCGGCCTGCATCAGTTCGGCCAGTTGGGCGGCAATGGGCCGGTCGGCGATCACGGCCTGCTCCGTGGCGCAGATCACCGAGTGGTCAAAGGCCTTCGAGCCGACGATGTACTGCGCGGCGCGGCGCAGGTCGGCCGAGCGGTCCACGTACACCGGCACGTTGCCGGGGCCGACGCCATAGGCCGGCTTACCGACCGAGTGGGCGGCCTTCACCATCTCGGAGCCGCCCGTCGCCAAGATGAGGGCCACGTAGCGGTGGCGCATGAGTTCCTGCGTGCCCGGCAGGCTGACCTTGGTCAGGCAGGCCACCAGCCCGGCGGGCATGCCGGCCTGCATCCCGGCCTCGGTCATGATCCGCACCGTTTCCAGGCAGCACTTGGCGGCCGAGGGGTGCGGCGCAATGATGACGGCGTTGCGCGCCTTGACCGCAATGAGCACCTTGAAGATCGTGGTGGAGGTGGGGTTGGTGCTGGGCGTCAGCGCCGCCACCACGCCCAACGGCCAGGCGATGTCGTAGACCTTCTTCTGCGCGTCGTGGCGGATGACGCCGACGGTGGGGATGTCTTTGATCGAGTCCCACACCACCTGCGAGGCCAGGATGTTCTTGAGGGTCTTGTGCTCGGGCACACCGTAGCCGGTCTCGTCGGCGGCCAGTTGCCCCAAATGCTCGGCGGCGGCGTGCGCGGCGGCGGCCATCGCGCCGCAAATGCGGTCCACCTCGGCCTGCGAGGCGTGCGCGAACAGGCGTTGGGCGTCGCGCGCGGCGACGGCCAGCGTGCGGGCTTCTTGAATGGAGTGCAGGTCGTGATCTAGGTCGGCCATGCGGGCCCTCGCGGCTGAGACGCTGATGCGGCGCGTATGCCGCGGGTTACTTGCGGTACGCGCGGTAGGTGACGGCGCCCCCGACATCGAGGGTGTCAATCACCGCCATGATGACGGCATCGACCGGCGTGTCTTTGGTGATGTCGGTTTGGCGGGCCGATGAGCCGGAGGCCACCAGCACCAAATCATCTTTGCCGGCGTCGACCGTGTCGACGGCGACGTAGGGCTTGCCGACGGCCATGCCGCGCTCATCGGCTTCGCGCACAATCAACAGCTTGCGCCCGACCAGCTTTTCATCTTTGATGGTCGCGACGGTGGTGCCAATGACACGGGCAATTTGCACGGTGAGCTTTCTTATACCCGCCGGCGGCCGCTGGGCCGTGAGCGGGGGGTGGGGTTGGTCAGGCTGCGGCGGGCGCGCCGCCCAGCAGCCTGGCGCAGGTCGAGCTCGGCGCCGAGCAGGGTGTTGATTTGTTCCAGCGCTACGGCGTCGTATTCCCGTTCGCCGCAGACATCGCACACCCAGCCCGGGAAGTTGGGCATGGTGACAAACTGACCGCCGTACCAATTGGCAAAGACCACCTTGCGCAGATGCAGCGTGCCGGTCTGGCAGTGGGGGCACACATAGCTCACCGGCCGCGCCGCGGGCGTCTCGGGGGTCTCAGGCGTTTCTGGGTTGGCCATTAGTAACTTCCTCCGCGCGCGGGGGCGGCCGAGGCCGGGGCCGCCGGGGCGCTGGGCGCGGTCTGCACGATTTTGATGCCGGCGCTGGCGCCGATGCGGGTCGCGCCGGCCTGCACCAGGGCGTCGGCGTCTTCGCGGGTGCGGATGCCGCCCGCCGCCTTCACGCCCATCTCCGGGCCGACCGTGCGGCGCATCAGGGCCACATCGGCCACGGTGGCTCCGCCCGAGGCGAAGCCGGTGGAGGTCTTCACATAATCCGCGCCGCTCTCTTTCGAGAGCAGGCAGGCGGCGATCTTCTCTTCATCAGTGAGCAGCGCGGCCTCGATGATGACTTTGACCAGGGCCGGGCGCGGGTGGGCGTGGGTCACGCGCACCACTGCCCGAATGTCGCGGGCGACCATCTCGTAGTCGCGGCTCTTGAGCGCGCCGATGTTGATGACCATGTCGATCTCTGTCGCGCCCTGGTCGAGCGCCACCTGGGCCTCGTAGGCCTTCACCTCAGGCGGCGTGGCCCCCAACGGAAAGCCGACCACGGTGCACACGGCGACGGCCGAGCCGCGCAGCAGTTGGGCGGCCAGGGTCACATGGGTGGGGTTGACGCACACGGCCGCGAAGCCGTACTTGCGGGCCTCGTAGCACAACTGTGCAATTTGGTCGGCGGTGGCGTCGGGCTTGAGCAGGGTGTGGTCGATCAGGCCGGCCATGGCGGGTTGGGTCGGGCTGGCCCCCAGGCCAGAAGACAGCCGGTCCGCGCCGGCCTGCACGATCAGTTCGATTTTACTGCCGCAGTGGCGGATGCAGTGGCCCGCGCCGCATTCCTCGGTGCATTCGACGCCCAGGCCGGCTTGCTCGCGGTCGTCCTCGGCCAGCGCCAGCAGCACCTGGCGGGTGACGAGTTCGACGAGGCGTTCGACGGTTTGCGGGCTAGCAGGCATGGGCGGGTGACCAACACATAAGCTCTAGGCTCTTAACTGATTTCAAGGAGCCAGCAGAAGCGTTAGCAAAGATGTGAGCAAGGCCTTGCCGCGTCGCCGAGCGTTGTGCGCGAATTCGAAGA
>JAYUUW010000761.1:0-4084 GCA_043754665.1 Anaerolineales bacterium
CATCCGCTACAAGCACAAGACCTACGTGCTCCCGCGTGAGGACGTGGTGCACCTGCCTGTTCCCAACACGACTTCCGAATGCCTATCACGCTGGGTGGCCGAGCAGCTTATCACCGACCTCAAGTCGCAGGGCCACAGCCTCGCCGGCCTCCGCGCCGTCGAAGTCGAGATCGAAGAGACCATCGGCCAGCGCGCCTTCTGCCGCCTCGACCTGCCTGCCACGTAACGGTCTGCGGCTTCCATGCTTCCCATCGCTCGTGCATTAGTCAGCCTCTCTCAATCCCGAAGCCCGCGCAGGTGGGCTTAGCCTTCTGTAGGCGCGGTTTCAACCGCCAGCCACTCATGCCCCTCCGCGTAGCCAACTACTGGCTTGACACCGTCGACATGCCCGTGCCAGACTGGGAGCGCCCGCTGCCGGCTCGCTGTGATGTTGCCATCATCGGGGCCGGCTTCACCGGCCTCTCCGCCGCCCGCGCCCTCGCCCGGCGCGGTGTTTCTGTCGTCGTGCTCGAAGCCGAGTCGGTTGGGTGGGGGGCGAGCTCGCGCAACGGCGGCATGGTGCTCACCGGCCTCAAAGTCGGCGCGGCCGAGTTGGTCGACCGCTATGGTCGCGACCTCGCCCGCCGCCTGTTTGCCACCTCGCTCGCCGCCATCAACTGCGTCGAGGCGCTCGTGACCGACGAGCAAATTGCCTGCAACTTCGCCCGCGCCGGCCACCTGGAAGTCGCCTCTAAGCCCGCGCACTACACGAGCTTCCAGCGCTCGGCCGAGGCCATCGAGCGCGAGTTCGGCCATCCCGCCCGCCTCATCGCCCGCGCCGATCTGGCCTCCGAAATCGGCTCTGACATCTACCACGGCGGCCTGGTCGATGCTGTCAGCGCCGGCCTCAACCCGGCCCGCTTCGTCGCCGGCCTCGCCCGCGCCGCTGAACGCGCCGGCGCGCTGCTGTTCGAGCAGGCACGTGTCAGCCGGCTGGAGCGCTCCGGCACCGTGTATGCGCTTACCACGGCGCGCGGCCCGCTCCAGGCCGCCCAGGTGCTCATCGCCACCGGCGGCTACACCGGCCGCGCCATGCAGCCCCTCGCCCGCCCGCTCACCCGCCGCATTGTGCCCATCGGCTCTTACATCATCGCCACCGCGCCGCTGCCCGCCGACCTGGCCCGCAGCCTCATCCCGCACGACCGCATGGTGTTCGACTCCAAGAACTTCCTGGCCTACTACCGCCTCACACCCGACCACCGGCTGCTGTTCGGGGGCCGCGCCCGCTTTCTGCCCGAGTCGCCGGCCACCGTGCTACAAAGCGCCGCCATCCTGCGCCGCGCCATGGTGCGCGTCTACCCCCAGTTGGCCGAGGCCGAGCTTGACTACGCCTGGGGCGGCACCCTCGACTTCGCCTTTGACCTCATGCCCCACGCCGGCCGCCAGGATGGCGTTTGGTACTCACTTGGCTACGCCGGCCATGGCGTCGCCCTCGCCACTTATCTCGGCACGCTGCTCGGTGACGCTATGGCGGGCGACCCGCGCGACAACCCCTTCGCTGAGTTTCCCTTTCCCGCCGCCCCCCTCGGCCTCTACGACGGCCGCCCCTGGTTCCTGCCCTTCGCCGGGGCCTGGTACCGCTGGCTCGATCTCATCAGCTAAACCCACCGACGGCTCGGTGTGCCTATTCTGCTACGTCCAGCCCGTACCTTAAAGATTTCTCTACTGCTTGTTAAAGCAACAATTTCCTGCCATGCTTGTCCTAGGCACCCCATGTGCCATGCCCGCACCGTTACAACCGACCGTGACCCCCGGCGCAACACTTGCGACATACGCGACACTTCCAGTGCAGCGTGACCCAAGCGCAACACTTGCGACAGTTGCAACACATACCAGATGGCGTGATTCCCAAGCGCAACACTCGCGGCAGACGCGACACTCTCGGCGCAGCGTGACCCCGAGCGCAACACTTGCGACAGACGCCTCGCAGCCCCATCACGAAGGCACCCCTTCTCGCTTTAGGAGAAGGGGCCGGGGGATGAGGGCGACCACCGCAAACCGCAAAGGTTCATCACACACTCATCTTGCCGGTGCGCATTCGCGATATTATTCACAGACACTAATGGAGGGAGTCTCAATGGTAAATCAAAGTAGCACGCTCGCCGGACAGGGCGGCCCCGTCGCCTCGGCCCCCGCCGTCCGCCTCAAGGTCGGCCAAATCGCCCCCGATGCCACCGTCGCCGATATCAATGGCGCGCCGGTCGCCCTCGCCAGCCTGTGGGCCAATGGACCCGTCTTGCTGGCGTTCCTGCGTCACTTCGGCTGCATCTTCTGCCGCGAGCGCCTGTGCCAGCTCGAAAAGGCCCAGGCCGAGTTCACCGCCGCTGGCTTGCCCATTGTGGCCCTGGCCCTGGGCGAGCCGCGCCACGCCAAGCGCTACGGCCCGCTCCTCGCTCCGTCCATCACCTGCCTCGCCGCCCCCAGCGATGCCGCCTACACCGCCTATGGCATCGCGCACGGCGCCGCCGGCCCCGGTTCTATCACCAAAGTCATCGGCGCCGGCCTGCGGGCCGCGTTGGCCGGCAACATGCAGGGCCGCGCCACCGGCGACCAGTTCTTCCTTGGCGCTACCTTCGTCGTCGAGCCGGGCGGCTGGGTGCGCTGGGCGCACTTTGACACCTTCGCCGGCGACCACGGCGACTTGTCCGCCGCGCTCACTGCTTGGCAGCCGGCCGCCGCTTAGCGCTGCACGTCTCTGCCCATGCCGGTCTATGCTCATCGCTTCACCGTTCGCGCGCCGCTGGCGGCCGTGGCCGACTTTCACCGCGACACCAGTTCCCTGCGCCGCCTCACGCCGCCGCCGATGATCGTACAGCTCCATCGCTACGACCCGCTGGCCGAGGGCGCGGTCGCCGAGTTTACGCTCTGGCTCGGTCCGCTGCCCATCCGCTGGATCGCTGTTCATTCGGACGTTGACCCGCAGCGCGGCTTTACCGACACCATGGCCCGCGGCCCGATGGCGCGCTGGGTTCATCGCCACGCCTTCGTGCCTGTCTCGGCCAGCCGCACCGATGTCACCGACCACATCGAGTACGCGTACAAGCCCGGCCTGGGCGGCCTCATCGGCCGCCTGCTCATGTCGCCGCCGGGGCTGGCCTTCCTGTTCGCCTATCGCGGCTGGGCCACCCGCCGGGCCGTCGAGCGCGCGATTCAGGCGCGCGCCGCCTAGCCCATGCCTCCGTCAGACGCCCCGGTGATCGTTATTGGGGCCGGCGTGGGCGGCCTCACCGCCGCCGCCCTATTGCTGCACGCCGGCCTGCCCGTCACCGTGCTCGAGGCGCATGTCTATGCCGGCGGCAGCGCTGGCACTTTCTATCACCAAGGCTATCGCTTCGACGCCGGCGCGACCCTGGTCGGCGGCTTCAGCCCTGGCGGCCCGCACGCCCGCCTCGCCGATGCGCTGGGCCTGCGCTGGCCCGTCGCTTCGGTTGACCCGGCCTGGATCACCCACTTGCCGTCTGGCCCCATCACCCAATGGGCCGACCGCGACCACTGGCAGGCCGAGCGCCTTCATGCCTTCCCCCAGGCCGAGCGTTTCTGGCGCACCCAAGAGCGCCTCGCCGCCCTCGCCTGGGACGTCACCCGCCGGCCGTTCCCCTGGCCGCCGCAGTCGCCCGCCGAGTGGCGCGATCTGGCTGTGGCCTTCCGGCCCAACTTGCTGAACGCGCTGCCCTACTTCCACCGCCGCGTCGCTGATCTCCTGCCGCCGGACTTGCCCGATCTCAAGGCGTTTCTCGACGCCCAACTCCTCATCTCGGCCCAAGCCGTCGCCGCCGACGCCAATGCGCTCTACGGCAGCGAGGCCCTCGACCTTCCGCGCCGGGGCGTCAACCATGTTCTCGGCGGCACTGGCGCGCTGGCCCACACACTCGTCCATTGGATTCGCGCCCACGGCGGGCAAGTCCTCTTCCGCCAGCGCGTCACGCAGATTGAGGTCGCCCACGGTCGCGCCGTTGCCGTCCACACGGCCCGCGGCCAACGCCTGCCCTGCGCCGCCGTCGTCGCCAACCTCACGCCCTGGGCGCTCGCCGGCCTCCTTGGCGAA
>JAYUUW010000762.1:0-2435 GCA_043754665.1 Anaerolineales bacterium
CCGCCGTGCAGCAGCCGGTTGTTGAGCAAGGCGAGGGGCAGCGTTAAGCCCAGCACGCCCAGCTTCAGCAGCAGCACGCGCCCATAGGCGGTGTTCCACAGGCTAGGCAGATCAGGAATCTGCACCAGGCTGTTCACCAGCCCGGTGATAGTCAGGATGAAGATCGCAAAGCTCGCCAGGTAAGAGTAGCGCCGGGCCAGCTTCCAGGCCGCCTGGCGCACGGCTGGGTCGGCCGACCGTTCGCGCCGCAGCATCCACGGCAGCAGCAGTAGCCCGCCGAACCACGCGCCCGCCGCCAGCAGGTGCACATAGTCACTCGCCACGGCCCAGCCGCGCCCGTCTACGGCGGCGGCGTGGCTGGCGGCGCTGTAGCCGGCCAGCGCGCCCACGGCCAGCACCAGCAGCGCCGGCCACGGCCGTTGGCGCGTATGCAGCTCCCAGCCCACGGTGCCGGTGATGGCCACCCAGGCCAGTGTCACCCAGTAGCCGCCCTGCCACGCCGCCCAGATGAAGAGCGCGCCGAACACGACCAGCAGGCCGATGGTCGCCCACCGCGCCGGCCGCACCCGCGGCTGCCAGCGCTCGGCGAACGGCAGGTGCAGCGTGACCCACAGCGCGGCCAGCGCCGGCAGCAAGCGCGAGAGGGCCAGCGTGCCCACGCGCGTGTCGAGCAGCACTTGCGGCAGGTCGGCCAGCCCGCCCAGCCGCAGCGATTGCACCACCACTTGCCCCAGGCTGCCGGCGAACAGCAAGCCGATGGCCGCCCAAACCGCCACCAGCGCCAGCGGGGTGACCCGCGCCGCCAGCGCGGCCTCCGCCGGGGGGCGCGGGCGCAGGTGGCTGGGATTGGGCGCGGCCGTCTCCGCGCCGGCCAACAGCCGGAACAGCGGCGCGCCCCACAACAGGGCCGCGCCCAGCAGCGCCAGCCAGCGGAAGAACGTCTCCGGCGCGGTGGGCAGTTCGCTGCGGCCGTTCGCGCCGCCGCCCGCCGCTGTGCCGCTCGGCCGTGAGCCGTCTTTGTTCAAGACCGTGAACGGGAACGAGCCGTACCACTCATGCCCGTCCACCTGCGAGAGCGTTTGCCACACCACGGTGTAGATGCCGGGCGGCAGTTCGCCGACCGGCAGCGTCAGGTGGGTGGCGTCGGCCGCGTCGAACACCAGCGCGCCCACTGCCACGTCGGCCCCGGTGGTGTCGAGCAGGCGCGCCGTGCTGAAGTTCGTCTCCAGCGCCTCGGTGAACCACAGGTCGATGAAGGCCGGCGCTTGTGAGAGGTCGGCATTGGCCGCCGGGTTAGAGCGCAGCAGCAGCGAGTGCGCCTGGGCGCTGCTCACCAGCCCGAAGGTGATGAGCAGCGCCGTGAGGCCGAACACCAGCCGGCGCGGCCAGGGGCGGCGCGCGAGGCTGAAAGCCATTAGCGGAGCTCCTTGCGGCGGCGCAGGCCGAAGCCCACCACCACCAGCCCCACCGCCGGGGCCAGCGCCCCGCCGCAGCCGCCGCCGGCCGGGGCCGGGGTGGCGCTCGGCGCAGCGGCGACTGTGGGCGTGGCGGGCAGGGGCGTCGGCGCCTGCCCTAGTTCTGTTGGGGTGGCGGCGGCCGGCATGGGCGTGCTCGTGACGGCCGCCGCCGGATCATAGGTGAAGGTGAAGCTGCCCTCAGCGTCGTCGCCGTCCTCGGCCGAGAGCGTGTGCCAGTTGACGGTGTACACCCCCGGCGCGAGATTGGCGGCTAGCGGCACGCTTAGCACGCGCCGGTCGTCATCGTCGATGGCGGCCTCGCCGGTCTGCACCGCCGCGCCGTCGGGGCCGAGCACGGCAATGCCGTTCTCGCCGGCGCGCCGGAACATGTCCTGCTCGAACCAGATGACGATCTCACTGGGCGCGGTGGCGACGACCGCCCCCGCGCCCGGCTCCGAGCGCGCGTAGCCGGCGTGCGCCCACACGCGGGTGACGCCTGCGCTCACCAGCGCCAGTGTTCCGAGCGCCGCCAACCACTTGAGCTTAGTTCCCATGACCGTGTTCAGTGGCCGTCCCCAGCCACGCGTCAATTGACTCAGAGAAGGCATGCTGCGCCTCGTGCACCTGATCGGATATTTCCACCGCGCCCGGGCCGTCGTCGGCCGCGATCTTGGCCGAGAAGTCTTCCAGCAGCGCGATGAACGCCGCCTCTTCTGCGCGCAGTGCTTCCGGCCAGGTGGTGTTCGCCAGGATGGCCTGCACCCGCGTGACCGCGCCGCCATAGGCCGGGTCGATGGTCTGGGTCGCGGCGATGCTTTCAGACATGCTGTGGAAGCCGGCGGTGTTCATCACATACTGCGCCACGGCCACCTCGAAGGGCAAATTCGCGACGTGCTCGGCGGTCCTCAAGGCCGCCACTTGCGTTTGCAGCGCGCTCACTTGCGCATGCAGTTCAGTCGTCGTGTCGTTCGAGGCCGC
>JAYUUW010000763.1:0-13563 GCA_043754665.1 Anaerolineales bacterium
CCCACTGGCCGTCTTGTTTGATGGAAGGGGGCCGCGCCACCGCACGGGCGCGGCTTATTGAGTTTTCGGAAATTAACTTGACACGGGCTTGAAGCTTAGATATCACGAGTGGGAAGCTCAACGTCAATAGGCCAACCCACCGCACGGTGAATCCTTGAGACAGCGTATCTGACCCTGTACGATAAAAGCGGTACTGCGGGCCGGCGAGGCCGGCCCTCGTACCGTTTTTCCCTTGTGTTGGGGGCGGCTCTATAACAACGGCTGCGACTGACCACCTAATTCTGTCACTACGACTGTCAAGTTACCCACTGAAACCTCAATAGAGCGGACCTATGAGATGTACAGCGTTCGGTTGGTAGCGGGCGCTGGGGCGTTTATTCCCAGGAAAGTTCCCCTGGGCAGGCAAACGCCCCTACGCAAGGCAGCGCTAGGGCGCAGTGGTGGGTGATGGCGTAACATCAAGTAGGAAGCGGTGCTAGCGGCGGATTTGCGCGGCTTGTTCGCTGATGCCCTCGACGGCGTCTTGGTCGGAGAGCAGCACTTCGCCGAGGCGCTCGTGCAGCTTGGCGGCCTTGGGGAACTTGTCGGCCCATTCGTCGTACTTGCTTTGGCCGCCGGCCAGGCTGAGCTGCTGGCGCTGCCACTGGCGATGGACGCCCACAAAGCCGGCGCGCTCGCCATAGGCGGCGGTGGCGCGGCCCACGAGCAGGTTGATCTTCTGGGTCGCCAGGGCGGGCGACATGCTCTGGGTGCGCAGATTCTTGAGCGCCACGGTGGAGTCTTTGAAGGCCAGCAGGTTGAACTTGCCTTTGGTCTGCAAGCTGGCCAGCAGGCCGTTGCGGGTCTTGTTGTCTTTGGCCGAGACGGTGAGGTCGGGCGAGTTCAGCCACTGCTGGGCGTCGGGCTCTTTGTAAAAGCGCACCCGGTCCAGCTCGACAAAGAACTTGCCACTGAGCATCTGGCTGATCGGCTTGCGGTCGGGCGCGTTCGGGTCGCCGGTGTCGGTAACATCGACCGACGACAGCCCGCCGAACAGATCGCCGTCGTCGTCGTCGCCGTCCGCCAGTTCTTCGAGCGCCCGGGTGGCCTCGGCCTCCAGGTTACGGGCGTAGTCGAGCGCCTGCTCGTAAGCGCCGATAGCGGCCTGCACCGCCCCCACTTGCCCGGCATACGCGGCGGCGGCGACGGCCATGCGGTTGAGGTAGTCGGAATTGGACTTGGCGGCCTGCGCCACCAGCGCCTGGTGCAGCATTTGCGTCTGGCCCACGAGCACCACCACATTGCGTCTAAATTCGGTCTTCACCAGGGCCAGCACGCCGTCGGCATCTTCCACGGCGGTCTTGGCCGTTTCGAGCGCCTGGGTGAGAGCCGTGCGGGCCTGGGCCACGCCGCGCGGATTGCCTTCGCCGGCCAAGGCGCTGCGGGCCGCATCGGCGGCGGCCTCGGCGGCTAGGGCGACCGGAGTGGCGTTGGGCGGGAAGCGGCCGAGATTGAAGCGATCCCACAGCACGCCGCGATGGGCGGAGGACACAATGCCGAGCTGGATGCCGATGGTGTCGCGGCCGAGTTTGGCGGCCATACCCTTGTTGCGGTCCCACTCACGCTCGTTGAAGAGCGTGGGGTAGGCCGGGATGGTGATGGCGGGGTTGACGCCGCGCGCGGTGCGGGGCGGCAGGGTGGGCAGCACGCGCTTGACCGTCGGCGGCGTGACGGAGCTGCTGAGGGGGGCGGTGGTCGATTCCGTGTCAACGTCTGGGGTGGTGGTGGTTTCACCCTGGGGCGCAACCGACTGTCCGGTGGGCGCCGTCACCACCGACTCAGGTTGGCCGGTGACCGGCGCGTTCGACTCCGACTCTTCGGCATCCAGCTCCGGGGACTCAACCTCGCCGCTGTCGCTCGGAAGCTCCACGGCGTCAACGTCGACTTCGGTTTCGGTCTCGGCGTCAGCTTCGTCCTCGGCGTCCTCTTCGTCCTTGGTGAAGGCGGCCAGCGCCTGCTTGGCTTCGGCTTCGAGGTCGCGGGCGCGGGTGAGCGCCGCCTCGTAGGCCTGGAAGGCGATTTGCACGGCGGCGGCCTGGTTCTTGTAGGTGACCAGCGACGTGAGCATTTCGTTGAGCTTACCGGACTGCGACTTGGCTTGCTTCGCCAGCAGCAGCGTGTTCAGCATTTGCAGTTGGCCCATGAGCAGCACCACATTGCGGCTGTACTCGCGGCGGGTGGAAGCCAGCGCGGTTTCCAGGTCCTCAATCGCGGTGGTGGCGGCGGTCTGCGCGGCGCTGTAGGCTTCTTTGGCGGCGTTGAGCGCGCGTGTGGCGGCGCGCAGAGCGGCCGGGGTGGCAGCTTTGGCGGCCAGCTTGGCGGCCTGGGCGCGTTCCTGCGCCGACTGCGCGGTCTGGTTAGTGGATTCGCTCGTGCGGTTGGACTCTTCGGGCGGGAACCGGCCAATGTTGAAGCGGTCCCACAACACGCCGCGATGGGCGGATGACACAATGCCGATCTGAATGCCAATGTCATCGCGGCCCAGCTTGGCGGCGAAGCCCTTGTTCTTGTCCCAAGTGCGGGTGGTGAGAACGTCGGGGTAGACTGGAAGTTGGACATTCACGGGGACGGGGCTAGACGGCGGCGCCGTGCTTGGCTCGGCGTCGGTGTCGGTGCTGGGGCCGGCGACGTTGCCCTCAGTGGGGCCGCTCTCCGACTCGGACTCGCTCTCCGTGGCGTCGTCGGTCTCGACGTCGGCCTCATCCTCAACCGCGTCTTTGGCCGCGTCCAACTCAGGGATGGTGACTTCGGTGTCGTCGTCGTCCACCTGGCTGGTAGGAGACACCTGGCCGGTAGGCGCGGTGACCGGTTCTTCGGTGGGGGCCGGGGCATCAGCGACGCTGTCAGTGGGCGCGACAGTCGGGGCGGTCGGCCGTTCTTCGTCGTCGCCGGCGCGCTGCACAACCGCGCCGCCGAGCTTGGTGGGGGCGGCGCCCATAAAGTTGGGCTTGCGGCGCAGAGCCCCGCCCTGCTGCACCACGTGCGTGAGTTCGTGCGCCAAGAGCTCCTGGCCGTCGGAGGCGGCGGGCTGGTACTCGCCCTCCTTGAAGAAAATATCCGGGCCGGTGGTGAAGGCGCGCGCGCCGAGCGATTGGTTGAGGGCGTGCGACTCGCCGTCGGTGTGGACTTTGACGCCGCTAAAATCGGTTTGGAACGCGCCTTCCATGCGCGTACGCACGGGCGCGGGCAGCGCCTGGCCACCGCTGCGGGCGCGCTGGACGCGGTCGGCCAACTGGTCTTCGACCGGGCCGCCGGCCAGACCCATGACGCCGCCGGCGGCCGCGCTGCGCTGAAGCGGGTCGTCGTCGTCGGGCGGAGGCGCGGAGGGGCGGGCCGTGTCGGCCGCGCCGCCAGCCGCTTCAATGGCCTCGGCGGCGGGGGGTTCGGTTTCAAGCTCGGCTTCGGCCGGGGCGCGCTGCACGGCGGGCGCGGCAACCGAGGCCGGAGCCGGGGCGGCCGGGGCCGAGCGGCTAAGCAAGCCCTGCACGGTGTGGTTGCCGAGGTGGCGCTGGAGCAGGACGACGTCTTGGGCGGTGAGCGAGGCCGGGTCGGCCATGGCGCGCTGGACCAGCGCCTCGGCGCCGGCCTGGTTGGCGCGCACCGGCGCGGGCCGCACCGCAGCGGGTGTGCGGGCAGTGGACTGCGTGGTGGGGGTGTTGGTGGTTTGTTTAGGCATGCGCGCGCCGGTCCAAGGTGAGGGTCATTATACTAACAATTGCGGCGACGGGTAGTAGGAGGTCGGAAGTAGGAGGTCGGAAGTCAGAAGTCAGAGGTCAGAGGTCGGAGAGGGCGATGGGATGCAGGCGGTGGGGGGCAAGTAAACCCAATCTCTCGTCATGAGCATCCGATCTCTTGTCATTCTCGTCATGGGCACTTCGGGTTCTTGTCAGTCATGTCATGGGCACTTCGGGTTCTTGTCATTCTTGTCATGAGCACTTCGGGTTCTTGTCATTCTTGTCATGGGCACTTCGGGTTCTTGTCATTCTCGTCATAGGCACTTCGGGTTCTTGTCAGTCTTGTCATGAGCATCCAGGTTCTTGTCATTCTCGTCATGGGCGTCCAGGTTCTTGTCATTCTCGTCACCCGCAAGCAGCGAAAGGCTGGCGAAATAGGCACGGCGGGAGGTATGGCGGGCAGGCATGCAGAGCAGTATGCGGGGAAATTGTTCTACTTCAAAGAGTTTGGGGGAAAGTCAACGTGTGACGCGACACTTTTTTAGGACCCCCAACCGGCGGCGGGCCGGGGCCAAATGAGGCCGGATATCACTGTCCGAGACGCTGCGCGTCACCGGCCACAGGGCAGCGCAAGCGCCACTGACCTGAGGCCGGGTTGCTCAGAAACTTCGCGCCCGGTTGGTAGCGGCCGAGATTCCTCACCGGCCCGAGGGCAGCGCTAGGTCCAAATGCCTGAGGCCGGCTTCGGAATGACAAATCCGGCGGGTGGGTGACGGCGGGCGGCCGTTTGAGCCGAGGGGGCTGGCGAGCAGCGCCATGCGCGCTTCGGAACCCAAACAAAGGGCGTTTGAGCAGATGTGACAAATCCGGCGGGCGGGCGACGACGGCCGGCCGGTTGAGCCGAGGGAATTAGCGCGCAGCGCCATGCGGTCCTCGAAATGACAGGCAAAAGGGGGTTGGTCGGTCAGGGTCGCGCATATTAGATGCGATTGCCCGGAAAGTCGGGTTGATAAATGTGGGGGCGGCTGTTATAATGCCGCAGTCATCGGGGCGTGGCGCAGCCCGGCTAGCGCACCTGCATGGGGTGCAGGGGGTCGGAGGTTCAAATCCTCTCGCCCCGACCAGACGAACACCCTCCAGCTTGCTGGGGGGTGTTTTGGTTTAAGCGGGTTTGTCAGAACTTTATCAAGAAACTGGTAATAATTTCAGCGTACAATTCGGGGCATGTTAGTCCGCTACACCAACACCGTACTGCTGGCGCTGCTGATCGCCCTCACCCTGACGGGGTTGTGGGGGCTGGCGTTCACGCTGCAAGGCTGGCTCTACGATGTGCATCGCGGGGCGGCGTGGGCGCTGGTGGCGCTGCTGCCGTGGAAGGCGTTTATTGCCTGGCGGTCGCTCAAGCGCGGGCCAGACAAGCGCTTCGACCGGAGCGTGATGCTGGTGGTGTCGCTGACGCTGGCGACGCTGCTGGGCATTGTGCTGTTCACCGGCCTGGGGTGGGCGTGGCGGCTGGGGCCGCGCCTGTATGGGCTGGCGGGCTACGTAGACACGGCGATCTCGTGGCACTGGATGCTGGCGCTGGGACTGCTGGCTCCGCTGGCGGTGCATGTGTGGCGGCGCTGGCCGCGCCCCAAGCGGCGCGAGTTCCTGAGCCGGCGCTCGGCCTTCAAGCTGGCCGGGCTGACCGTGGCGGGCACGGCCGGCTGGTGGGCGGCCGAACGGCTGGCGCAGGCCCGCGCCCTACCCGCCGAGCCGCGCGCGGTGACGGGCTCGGTGGCGGCCAAGTCGTTCTCGGGCAATGACTTTCCGATCACGCATTTGGCGGGCGAGGGGCAGATTGCGCTCGACCCGGCGACGTACTTCTTGGCGGTGCACGGCGCGGTGGCGCGGCCGTTCAAGATCAGCTATGCCGAACTGCTGGCGCGCCCGGCCGCAACGCATGAGGCCACACTGGACTGCACCACGGGCTGGTACAGCACCCAGCGCTGGACCGGTGCGGCGCTGTGGCCGTTGTTGGAACAGGCGGGGCTGAAGTCGGGCACGGGCCTAGTGCGGCTGCGCGGCGTGTCGGGCTATTTTGGCGACTTTACGCTGGCTGAGGCGCGCGAATTGCTGCTGGCGACGCACGTAGGCGACGAGGTGCTGAATCACCTGCACGGCTATCCGCTGCGGGCGGTGGCGCCCACGCGGCGCGGGTGGTTCTGGATCAAGTGGCTGACGGAGGTGGAGGTGTTGGGCGGGCCGGCGGCGTAACGACTGAACGTTTCGGGCGCGGCCCGGATATATATACGACGGGTGGGGCAGACAAAGCCGCCCCAGTCGCAGGCACATGGTGGCTGCGACTGGGGCGGTTGCGTTTCACATGAGCGCGAGGGGCTAGGCCGCCGCGATGACGGTGTTGCGCAGGACGCCGATGTGCTCGACCTCGACTTCGACCACGTCGCCGGGGCGCAGGAACTCCGGGGGCGTGCGCGCGAAGCCGACGCCGGCGGGCGTGCCGGTGGCGATGATGTCGCCGGGCAGCAGCGTCATGCCGCGCGAGAGCCAGTCGATGAGCGTGGGCAGGTTGAAGATCAAGTCGGAGGTGTTCGAATCCTGCTTGGTGACGCCGTTGACGCGGGTTTGGACGCGCAGCGCGTGCGGGTCAGGAATCTCGTCGGCGGTGACGATGACCGGGCCCATGGGGCACAGGCCGTCGAGGCTCTTGCCTTTGAAGAACTGTCCGCCGTGGGCCATCTGCACATCGCGGGCCGAGACATCGTTGAGGGCGGTGTAGCCGAAGATGTGGTCCATGGCCTCGCCGGGCTTGATGTTCTTGCCGCGCTTGCCGAGCACCACGCCCAGCTCCACTTCCCAGTCGACCTGGGGCGAGACGGCGTCATCAATCTCGATGGGGGCGTTGGGGTGGTTGATGGCGAGGGTGCCCTTGGTGAAGAACAGCGGGCGGTCGGGCGGCGTGAAGGTGCCGCCCTTGGCCTCGGCTGACTCCTTGCCGTGGGCCAGGTAGTTGAGGCCGACACAGAAGATGTTGCGGCGCGGCAGCGGGATGGGCGCGAGCAGGGTGAGCGCACCGACCGGCAGGGTCGGGCCGCCGGCGGCGAGGAGGGCCTGCGCGGCGGCTAGCCCAGCCGGGCCGGCATCGATCAGGCTGAGCATGTCGTGGCCCGGGATGGGATAGACCAGGTCGCCCTGGAGCACGCCCAGACGCGGACCATTATCGGTTTGGTAGCTTAGGAAACGCATTCGGCCTCCGAGGACAAGGATGTGGTAGGTGGGGGTGGACGGGTTGTCGTTGTACAGGGCGATGCTAACGCAGATGGGGGAAACGTGCAAACGCGCGAGAGCGGCGGAGAAGAAAGATGTGGGGAGCAGAGGCTGGGGAGGGCAGAAGTGGGAGGACTCGGGGGACTCAAGGGACTCGGGGGCGGGATAGAGACGGCGCGGCGTGAGTCATGCTTTCGGCTTGCGCCGAGTCGTGTCACCACAAGTCCGGTAGAATGCGAACATGCCTGCACCGACGCGCCCGCTGGGGCGAGTGACACGCGGCAAGACCGCGCCCAACCGGCTGCGCAAGACCGATACGTTCTTGGCCGTGGCCTACCCCGAGTGGGTGCGGCACATGCCGGGGCTGTATGTCGATTTGGGCTACGGCTTCTTCCCGGTGACGTCGGTGGAGACGCGGGCGCGGCTGCGGCGGCTGAACCCCGACTTGCAGGTGCTGGGGGTGGAGATCGACCCGCAGCGCGTGGCGGATGCCGAGCCGTTCACGACTGAGGGGCTGAGCTTTCGGCTGGGCGGGTTCAACCTGCCGCTGCGGGCGGGAGAGCGCGTGAGCGTGGTGCGGGCGTTCAACGTGCTGCGGCAGTACCCGGAAGCGGCGGTGGCCGAGGCGCTGGCGGCGCTGGCCGCACCCCTGACGCCGGGCGGGCTGATCCTCGAAGGCACGTGCGACCCGCTGGGGCGACTGCTGACGTTCAACCTGTATCAAAAGCAGGGGGAGGCGTTGGCGCGCACGGCGCTGGTGCTGGCCCCCACCCTGCACGCCGGGTTTCAACCGCGCCAGTTTCAGGCGGTGCTGCCGAAGAACTTCATCCACCACGCCGAGCCGGGCGGGCCAATTGATCGCTTCTTTGGGGCGTGGCACGCGGCGTGGCAGCGTGGGCGGGCCGAGGCGGCGGACCCGCGCCAGGTGTTCACGCTGGCGGCGCGGCGGCTGGCCGACCATTACGGCTATCCGGTGGACCGCCGCCCCGCCCTGCTGCGGCGCGGGTTCCTGGTGCTGGGGCCGGCGTGGCCTGACACCGCCCACACCGTCCCCGAATGACTTGAGGCAAGATGTGCCTCACCAAATAGCCGATTGGGACCTCAACATCGCGAGGCCGCCGCATCGCAGGGTGGGCTATTTAAATCAACTCTCTGACCCCAAACGATAAACGCAGCACTTCGGGCCAGCGGGGCTGGCCCTCGTGCTGCGTTTATCGTTAACTCTATAACAACGGCTGCGACAGGCGTAGGCCGATCACCCCTCGACCAAGACAGTGGACAATATCGGAAGCAAGCTGAGGCCCACAGCGCACAACCGGCTGACATGCTTCAGCCCGTAAATGGTGAGGCAGAAGCGATACACGCAATATTCGGTGAGACGCTTCGCGTCACCCGCCCAAACGGCAGCGTTAGGCCAAATGGCCTGAGGGCGGGGTTCGAAATGACAGTTAATTTGCTAGGGCCGGTCCAATGGTTGGGAAACCTGAGCGCTCGCTCCTATTTCCAATAATGTCTAAGCACGTTACTGCTCCCAATAGCATTGAGCCCCTTACGGGCCGAGCCGATACACCACAACTTGCGGACCAACGGTGCTGACGTAGACGGGCGTGAAGCCGGTGGGCGCGGCGGCGGGATCGAGGAGGTACGCGAGCTGCGGGCGCAGGCTGGGCGTGGTCGCGGCGTCGAGCACCAGGTAGGCGGCGTCGTGGGCGGCGGCGTAGGCGAGGACGGTGTTGAGGTCGCCATAGGGCAGCCATTCCCAGGTCGCGCCGGCGTAGAACGGAATCTGGCGCTTGCGGGCGAGGATATGCGCGTCGGCGGGGACCACGCCGCGCAAGGCGAGGCCGGCGGTGCGGTACTCGGTGGGCTGCGCGATGAGGAACGGCGCGGCTAGATCAGCGGCGGTGAAGCCAATGAGCGTGAGCGCGACCAGGATGGTGACCAGCGGCCAGCGGCGCGAGCGCCCAGCCAGCGTGAGGCGGACGACGGGCAGCCAGGCATCGAGCACGTGCCAGCCGCAGGCCGCCAGCAGCAGGGCGGCGGGCAGCGCGGGCAAGAAGTAGCGCGGGTCGACCACTGAGAACGGAATGAGGGCCGCCGGCACAAAGGGCACCAGCAGGAAGAGCGCGCGGCGGCGCGGCAGACCCCACAGGCCGGCGAGGGCCGGGAGCAGCCAGAGCGGCGTCACGAGCGTAAGCGAGGTGAGCGCCAGGCGCAGTTCCAGGCCCAGGTTGCGGACGTAGCGGCCAGCCAGTTGCAGCGGCGAGAGCGCCGGCACCGGCAGCGGCTGGCGCGGGTCGTTGAGGAAGGCCTCGTAAGCGTCGTAGGCGGTCTCATAGGCAAAGGGGTCGGCGGGCGCGGCGTCGAGCGCGGCCGAGTGCCACTGGGTGAGGCGGGTCTTGGGGCTGAGCACCGAGCCGGTGTGCTGATAGAGAAACGCGCCATACGGCACGGCGAAGAGCGCCAGCCCGGCGAGGAACACCAGCACGGGCGCGACGGCGGCGCGCTTGTGGCCGCCGACGATGAGCAGCACGGCGAGCAGGCCGAGCACCACCGCCTCCCAGCGGACGAGGTGGGCCGCGCCGAGGGCCAGCCCGGCCAGCGCAAAGGTCCAGACCTCGCGGCGGGTGAGGCCGCGCCAGAGCAGCGCCCAGGCGGTGAAGAACAGCAGCGTGTAGAGCGGCTCGGCCACGGCCTCGAAGTTGGCCTGGCCGAGGACCAGCGCCGGCACGAGCGCCACGAATAGGCCGGCGCGGAAGCCGGTCTGCTCGGTGGCGAGGTGGCGGCCCAGCCAGTAGATGGGCAGGACGAGCAGACTGCCGAACAGCAGCGTGTTGAGCTTGGAGGGCAGTTCCGGCCCGCCGCCGAGGAAGTAGACCAGCGCGGCGTAGAACGAGAAGCCGGGCGGGAAGTCGACCTGGAGCGTGCGGCCGTCGCCGGTGTAGCCCAGCCCGGCGGCCAGATTGCGGCCGAGGGTGAGGAACAGCCCTTCGTCGGTGCCGATGACGAAACGCACGTTGACGGCCAGCAGCCGGATGGCGACTGCTACCAGCAGCAGCACCCACAGCGGATGGCGCAGGCGGAAGGCCAGCACCTGCGCGGCGGCGCGCGCCCAGAATGACGGCATCGGGCGAGCGGGGAGCAGCGGGCGCGCAGTCGGGGTGGTGGTGGGCATGGCTCTCCGGGGCGGGCTAGGCCAACCCGAACCGTAGTCGGAAGATATAGACGATAGTGGCCCAGATGGTGCGATAGCGTGAGAGAAAACTAAAGGACCAGGTGGACTGCCCGTGCGCGCGGCGGCCGAACGTGACCGGCACGGTGACGAACTTCAGGCCGGCGCGGCGGGCGGTGTAGAGCACGTACAGGTCAAACTGAAAGCCAGCGGGGGGCCGCACCAAGCGCGCCAGGTGGCGGCGATGAAAAAGCTTGGGCTGGGCGTTGATGTCGGAGAGCGGCATGAGCAGCACCAGCGAGGCGATGCAGGCCATGGTGTTGGTCACCAGAGCGGCGCTCAGGCCGCGCGGGGCGCGTTTGCCTTTGACCAGCACGCGGGCCGGGTCGGGCTGGGCCAGCAGTTGGCGGTAGGCATTGAGGCAGTCCTCCGGCGTGTACTGCATGTCGGCGTGCGAGTAGCCGAGGATGGCATCTTCACTGGTGCCGTCGTCGCTGGCGGCGGCTTGCAGGCCGGTGAGCAGGCCGTGGCCGTAGCCGCGATTGACCGGCACGGTGACCAGGCGGGCGAAGCTGAGCTCGGGGCGCTGCAACTCACGGGCGAAGACCTCGGCCGAGGCGTCGGTGGAGCCGTTGTTCACCAGGATGAGGGTATGCGGCAGGCCGTGGACGGCGTGGGCGGCGGCATAGCTCGCCAGCAGCAGCGGGAGGTTGCCGGCCTCGTTGTAGCAGGGCAGCACAATAGCGAGGCGGGGCGCGGCGGGCGGCGGGCCGCCCTCAGGCATGGCTGAGGGCATAGGCGTGCTGGTGCGGCTGCGGCACCGGGCGGCGCGGCACCGTGCGAAAGTAGGACGCCCAATATTCGTAGGTGCGCACATCGTCGGGCGTGCCAAAGCTGATGTAGTGGCTGACATCAAACAGGCGGGCGCGGCGGCCCTGCCCCACCAGCACCGGCAGCACAGCGTCGACGTAAAACTCGCCGTTGACGCGATGGTTGCGGGCGACCAGGGCGTCGGCGGCCTCGAAGAAGAAGCGCGCCTGGCGGAACCAGAACGCGCCGGTCACGCCGGGGTCGGCGCGCACATCGGCGTGCAGCGGCACCTTGACCGAGACGCCCGTGATGGTGCCATCGGGCTCGGCCTGCACCCAGCCATACTGCTGCGGGTAGCGGTTGGCATGCGGGTGGTCGCGGAAGGTCCACATGGCGGCATCCACGTCAGGGTCGGCGGTAAGCGCGGCCCAGGCCGCCTCGTCGTAGATGAAGGCGGTGTCACACGGGCCGATGAACAGCGGCGCGTGGGGGTCGAGCACATCGCGCGCCAGCAGGCAACTGGCGGCCTGCCCGGCGGTAAGGCCGTTGGCCGTCACCACCTCCACCGGGCGGCCGGCGTCGCCGCGCAGGGCGGGCAGCAGGGCCGCGTGGGTGAGGCGCTCGGCCTGGAGCACGGCCACCCAGCGGTCGGCGGGCGGCAGCGAATCGAAGGCGCGCTGCACCATGGGCTGGCCGGCGACCGGCACCAGGGGCTTGGGCTCGGTGTAACCGGCGCGGCTGAAGCGTTCGCCGGCCCCGGCCATGGGCACCAGCACGGCCCCCGGCGCGGGCGGCAGCGCCGGCTGCCAATCGGGATGGGTGAAGTAGTGTGACCAGCCGAGATACTCGGCCAGGTCTTCGGGGGTGCCCCAATTCAGGAAGTGCTGCACCTCATAGAGCACCACCGGCAGGGCGTCGGCCACCAGCAGGTTGTAGGGCATGCTGGCGTAGTACTCGCCCTGCGTTTTCAGCCCTTCAGCCACGGCCTGGCGGAAATAGTGCTTGAGCAAGTGGCCGGTGCGGAAGTAGTAGGTGCCGGCCGAGCCAAATTCGCGCATGCGGTCGGTGGTGAAGCTGCCCTTCTCTTTGATTTCGAGCAATTGGTCACCATCGGCGCGCATGGTGGCGTAGAGGTTGGGGCTGAGGGTGTGCGGGTGAAAGCCGCGATAGGTGGTGAGCGCGCCGGCCGGGTTGCGCTCGGCCAACAGGCGCTTGAAGCCGGGATAGTCCCAGCCCAGGCCCAGGTCACAATAGTTGATGATGACCGGTTCGTCGTCGGCGATGTACTCGGCGGCGGCCAGGCAGGAGTGCACCGGGCCGAGCTTATGCGGCGCGATGCCAACGATGCGCCCGGCCGGCGCGATGGACTCAAGCACGGCCCGCAGCGGCGTGGTGTCGAGGTGGTCTTGCGCGCAGATGAACAGAAAATTGGTCTCGCCCGGGAACAGCGCCACCACGCGCGCGATCATGGGCAGACCGTCGACCTCGATGAGGGGTTTGATGGCCGTGTAACCAGCCGCCAGAAACCGGTCGCCGCGACCGGCCATAGGAATCACGATTTGCATATCAGGTCGCCATTATAACTGGACCGGGCCGGGTGAGAAGGCTCGGATACCGATAGGGCGTAATTCAGTCTGGGGGCGAAAAGCGCGTCGCCCGCCAGTGGGCAGCGGACAGCTCAGAAGCTTCCGCCTGGGAAACACAAGGGTGAGATTCCTCACCGGCCAAAAGGGAGCGCTTGGCCAAAATACCTGAGGCCGGGTTCGGAATGACAAATCGGGCGGGCGGGTGACGGCGAATGGCTGTCTCAGCGGGGGCTTGCCCCCAACGTGAAATCCGCCCCTGCCGATAAGCGCACGGCCGGCTCAGGCCGCCTCCTTGACCACCACCATCCCCTGCCCGCCGTGGCCGTAGTCGAACAGGCGGCGGAAGGCCAGCTCAGGGCAGCGGGCCTGGAAGCGAGCGAACGCGCCGGCCACGCCCTGCTGGCGGCTGCCGCGGTAGGCAAAGTAGTCGTCAAAGATGACCACACTGCCGCCCTGGAGCGCCGGCCGCATGAAGTCGAGCGCCAACTCAGCGGGCGTGCCCAGGTCGCAATCGATGAGCGCCACGGCAACGGCCGGAATGCCCATATCTGGCGCGGTCTTCCCGGCCAGCGTGGCTTCAAAGTAGCCCGGCACCAGCTTGAACGGCGCGCGGCTGCGAAAGTGGCGCTCCAGGCGGCGGGCAGTGAGCGCGTGGCTGCTGCTGAAGTCGCCCTCTTTAAAGAATGGGTGCTGGTCGCGGGTGTCAAAGTATTTGAAGCCGCCCTCGAACGAGTCGAAGCCCCAAAACGTGCGAGGCGGCACAGCTTGCGGGCGCAGGCGGCGGTCGTTCTCGAAGGCGGCGATCATGGACGTGCCTTCATACACGCCAAACTCCAGGTAGTCGCCCGGCAAGGCTTCAAGCCCGGCCAGGTAGAAGGCCTTTTTGAGCGCCAGCGTCTTGCCGATGTTGTGCTCAATGGCGGGGTGCAGGCCGGAGACGAGCTGCACCACCAGGGTTTGCAGCCAGTGGGCGCGCTTGGCGGCTTCAAACATCGGTCCAGTCCTCACAGTGGTC
>JAYUUW010000764.1:0-3895 GCA_043754665.1 Anaerolineales bacterium
ACGGTGTAGGCATAAGCCTGGATGCGGCTGGCCTTGAAGTCGATGGCCTCGATCACGCGCAGGCGCAGGCCGGCGGCGAAGTGCAGCTCGCCATCCACAATGGCGGTGGGCGCGCCGGAGTTGCGCACGCGCAGGGTCGATTTGAGGATGGCGGTGAAGGCCTTGGGCAGCGCGGCGATGACGCTTTCGTATTCGGCGCGGGCGAGGAAGCCGGTGCTATTGGGCGCGCGCAGCACCGGCTCACGCGGGTCGAGCGCCAGGGTCTGGCCGCGCAACTGGCGCACGCGCTGGCTGGAGAGGGCGCTCAGGGCGGCTTCGCGGTCGAGGTTGATGAGGTGAAAGCCGGCCCACAGCGCGTAGTCTTCGGTGCGCCCGCCGTCATCGAGCAGGCCCTGCTGATACAATGCATAGAAGTCGGCGGAGCTGAGCCAATAGCGGCGCTCGAACCGGCGCACAATTTCGTCGGCCGTCCGCAGATCATCGAGCACTTGGGTAAGCGTTAGTTCCATGAGCGTTCTCCACCAGCCTGATCTGCCTACGATTATAACCAAGCCACCTGGGAACACAACCCTGCCAAAGGGTATAGATTCGGTAGAAACCGCATGAAAGTGGCAATTTTAGGGGCTGGCGGCGTGCGCGCGCCCATGCTGGTGCGCAGTTTCATGCTGCGCCAGGCGCGCTTGGGGCTGGCCGAACTGGCGCTGATGGATGTGGACGCCGGCCGCCTGGACCTGATGGCGGCGCTGACCGCGCCCCTGGAGGCGGCCAACCCGCTGCGCTTTAAGCTCACCCGCACCACCGACGCCCGCGCCGCTTTGACCGGGGCCGACTTTGTGATCACCACGTTTCGCGTGGGCGACGTGGCGGCGCGCGCGGTGGATGAGCGCGTGGCGCTGGACCTGGGCGTGCTGGGGCAGGAGACGACCGGCCCCGGCGGTTATGCTATGGGGCTGCGCACGCTGCCGGTGCTGTTCGGCTACCTGGACGTGATGCGCGAAGTTTGTCCCGATGCCTGGCTGCTGAACTTCGCCAACCCGGCCGGGATGCTGGCGGAGGCGGTGATCCACGACGGCGGCTGGCCGCGGGCGGTGGGCATTTGCGATGGGCCGGCGGGGCTGATGCGCAGCGCGGCCGAGGTGCTGGGCGTGCCGCCGGGCGAGGTGTTCCTTGACTACTTCGGCCTCAACCACCTGGGCTGGGCGCGGGGGGTGTGGCACCACGGCCGCGACCGGCTGCCGGAGGTGATCGACCGGATTGTTAAGGCCGGCGGGCATGTGCCCGGCTTCCCGTTTGCGCCGGAGTTGATCCAGGCGCTGGGGATGCTGCCGAACGAGTATCTGTACTATTACTACAGCCCGGAGGCGGTGGCGAATTTGCAGCGCGCCGGGCGCACGCGGGGCGAGCAATTGCTGGCGCTGAACACGCAGTTGTTCGCCGACCTGGAACGCGCCCGCGCCGCCGAAGACTATGAGGCGATGCAGGCGATCTTTGCGCGCTACCATGCCGACCGGGGCGCGAGCTACTTTGTGGCCGAGACGGGCGGCGTGCTCGAGTACGAGCCTGGCAGTCACGAGCTTTCACACCTGTCGGCAGAGGCAGCCGATGCGCTGGCCGATGAGGGCTACGCGGGCGTGGCGCTGAACGTGATGGAGGCGCTGGCCGGGACGACCGGCGCGCCGCAGACGCTGATCTTGAATGTGGCGAATAACGGTGCGATTGCGGGGATGCGCGACGACGATGTGGTGGAGACGGTGTGCTGGGTGAGTAAAGGGCTGATCCGGCCGCTGGCGGTGGGGGCGGTGCCCGACCACGCGCTGGGCCTGATGAAGCAGGTGAAGGCCTACGAGCGCCTGACGATTGAGGCGGCGCTGACGGGCAGTTACCGGGCGGCGTTGGCGGCGCTGGTGCTGCACCCGCTGGTGCCCTCGGCGGCGGTGGCGCAGCAGTTGTTGGAGACGTATATCGCGCGGCATGGCGCGCTGTTGCCGAAATTGGCCTGACGGCCTAGTATGGGGCGGAGAGCTTTGACGCAGGACAGGTTGGTTATGATTGGGTGTTGGCCGCCCTCATCCCCCGGCCCCATCTCGCGCTGAGTACAGCGTGCGGAGAAGGGGTGCCTATGTGAGCTTTGACAGGTTTGTACAACAGACCTTATCGGCAATAGACCAATGACCAAGCGATCAGGGACTAGCGCTCAGGGACTGGCGTTTGGGAACGTCTAGCGGTGAGATTCTTCGCGCGCGACCGGAGCGTTGGTATCGGCTATGCGCGACTGCGCTCAGAATGACAGTTAATTTATTTGGGTGCAGTCCTAGGGCTGGGAAATCGGGGCGCTCGCTCCTAGTTCCAATAATGTCTAACGTCTGTAAAGGATTGTGCGCGGTATGAAGTTTGAATTGCATCGTGAGGCGGCTGTGTTTACGCAGCTGCAGGCAGAATGGAATGCGCTGGTGGAGCACTGCGCCACGCAGGTGGTGTTCTTGCGGGCCGAGTATCAGGCGGCGTGGTGGGCGGGGCGCGGCGGCGGCGAGTGGCCGCAGGCCGAGCTGCTGGTGGTGACGGCCCGCGACGAGGCCGGCGCGCTGGTGGGCGTGGCGCCGCTGTTTCAGGCTGCCAACCGCGACGGGCGGCCGGCGCTGCTGCTGGTGGGCAGCATTGAAATCTCGGACTACCTGGATTTCATTGTCGGGCGGGCGGCGGCGGCCGAGTTCTGTGCCGGCCTGCTCGCCCGCTTGACCGAGGCCGATGTGCCCGCCTGGGAGGTGCTGGACCTGTATAACGTGCCAGCCACCTCGCCCACGCGGGCGGCGCTGGCCCAGGCGGCGGCCCAGTGCGGCTGGGCGGCGGGCGAGCAACTCTTGCAGCCGGTGCCGGTGATCGACCTGCCGGGCGACTGGGAGACGTATCTGACGACGATGGTAGAGAAGAAGGAACGGCAGGAGATCAAGCGCAAGATCCGCCGGGCCGAGGGCGGCGAGGACAAGGTGAGTTGGTACACGGTGACGGGCGACGCCGCGAAAGACAGCGGTTTAGCCGAGGCGCGTGACCTGACGGCCGAGGTGGACGCCTTTATTAACATGATGAGCCACAACCCGGAGAAGGCGACCTTCCTGACGCCGGCGATGCGCGACCAGATGCGGACGATTGCGCTGGAGCTGGGCAAGGCGGGCTGGCTGCGGCTGGCCTTCCTGGAAGTGAACGGCCAGAAGGCGGCGGCCTATCTGCTGTTCGATTACGCCAACCGCTTGTGGATTTACAACTCGGCGCTCGACCCGCGCTTCAATGCGCTCTCGCCGGGGTGGGTGCTGCTGGGCTATTTGCTGTTCTGGGCGATTCAGAATAAGCGCGCGGCGTTCGACTTTCTGCGCGGCGATGAGGATTACAAGTTCCGGTTTGGGGCGGTGGCGGGGAAGATTTACCGGGTGCAGGTGGCGCGGGCGCTGCCGCTGGAAGCGCTGGGCGGCGAGCCGGCTTGTATGATGAACGAATTCGAGGCCGATTTCTTCCCGGCGCAGGGGTGAGGCGAACGCCACGAAGCGGTCGGGGGAGCTAGAGGCGCTTTACGAACTTTGGCCACGAATTGCACGAATTACACGAATTGGGTTCGGGGAGAACAGAGTATTGGGTAAGGGCGCGGTGAGGGTTGGGAGATGCAATAGACTTTATTGGGAATAAGGGCGAGCGCCCCGGTTTCCCGGCCCCCGGACTGCACCCCAACAAATTAACTGTCATTCTGAGCGCAGTCGCGCAGCGCTGCTACCAACGCTCCGGTCGCGCGCGAAGAATCTCACCGCCGGACGTTCCCCAACGCCAGTCATGGCAATCGGCGTGAGCGCCCCGGTTTCCCGGCCCTCGGACTGCACCCCAACAAATTAACTGTCATTCTGAGCGCAGT
>JAYUUW010000765.1:0-6330 GCA_043754665.1 Anaerolineales bacterium
CGACGCAGAAGATGTCCTTCACGCTCAGCGGCACGCCCGCCAGCGGGCCGGGGTCTTCGCCGCGCGCCACGGCCGCATCAATCGCGGCCGCCCGCGCCAGCGCCTTCTCCGGCTGGAGCGAGATGTAGGCGTGCACCGTCGCGTCGTCGCCGGGCTGCGGCACGTAGGGCGCAGTGCTGGGGGCGCGGCCCTCCACGGCGGCAATGCGGTCCAAATGCGCCTGGACGACTTCCACGGCGCTGGTCTCACGCGCCTTCACGCGGCGGGCAAGTTCATGGGCGGGCAGATCAGGGAGCGACATAGGCAGGGTGGGGGGCTGAGAGCAAACGAATAGGGCGTGGGGCCGGCCGGCGCCGCGTTAGAGTGTCGTGTGCGGAATTTCCGGCACGACGAAGTAGCCGTCGTCGCTCTCCGGCGCTTGCGCCAGGATGCGGGCGGCCAAGGCGGCATCGACCTGCGCGCGGTCGGCCCGCAGCGCCTGCCGGTTCTCCGGCGCATACGGCACGCCATGCGCGGCGGGCGGCACGTCCTCGGCCATCGGAATGCGCTCCAACTCGCGCACCGCCTTCAACTGGCCGTTGAGTTGCTTCCGCAAATATTCGCTCTCCTCTGGCCCCAGCGCCAAAGCCGCCAGCGTCACCAGATGCGCGAACACCTCAGGGGTAATATCGTCTTCCATGCGGGCCTCCTCCGGCATTGTACCTGATGTTGGGAGGGGGAGGTGAGAGTAGGCAGTCGGCAGAAGGCAGTCGGCAGTCGGCAGGAGGCAGACAACCAAAACGACTTCAACCAAACTTCACAGCTCCCCTCACCCCAATTCGTGTAATTCGCGCGAAGCGATTCGTGGCCAAAGTTTTTCCTCCCCCATTCGTGGCAAACGCCGTTCCCCCTTATAATCCGCGCACCATTGGTGCAAAGGAGCCTCTCATGGCCGACGCCCTCGGTCCCAGCCTCACCCTCACCGCCGAGCACGAAATGATCCGCCAGGCGGCGCGCGACTTCGCGCAGAACGAGATCGCCCCGATTGCCGCCGAACACGACGAGAGCGGCCAGTTCCCCAGCGCCACCATCAAAAAGATGGGCGCGCTCGGCTTCATGGGCCTCGAAATCCCCGAGCAGTACGGCGGCGCGGGCCTCGACACCCTGGCCTACGTCCTCGCCATGGTCGAAATCTGCAAAGTCGATGCCGCCCACGGCACCATCATGTCGGTCAACAACTCGCTCGTCTGCCACGCCCTGCACAAGTACGGCACCGAGGCCCAGATGCAGGCCTACCTCGTCCCCATCGCCTCCGGCCACAAGATCGGCGCGTACTCGCTCACCGAGCCTATGTCTGGCTCCGACGCCGGGGCCATGCGTTCGCGCGCCGTGCTAGACGGCGACGACTACATCATTAACGGCCGCAAGTCGTGGGTCACCTCCGCGCCCGTCGCCGACATGATCATCCTGTTCACCATGACCGACCCGGCCCAGGGCAACCGCGGCATCAGCGCCTTTCTCATCGACACCGACCGGCCCGGCTTCACGCGCGGCAAAACCGAGCCCAAGCTCGGCATTCGCGCCAGCGCCACCAGCGAGATCGTATTCGATGACTACCGCTGCCCGGCCGCCAACCGCCTGGGCGCGGAGGGCGCGGGCTTCAAGATCGCCATGAGCGTGCTCGACGCCGGGCGCATCGGCATCGCCGCGCAGGCGCTGGGCCTGGCCGAGGCCGCACACGAGGCCAGCGTGGCCTACGCCCGCGAGCGCGAGGCCTTTGGCAGCAAGATCGGCGAGTTCCAGGGCATCCAGTTCAAGATCGCCGACATGCGCACCCGCATCGAGGCCGCCCGGCTGCTCATCTACAGCGCCGCGCTGGCCAAAGAGCGCAGCAAGACCACCGGCGAGCGCTACACCCAGGCCGCCGCCATGGCCAAGCTGTTCGCCTCCGAGACCGCCATGTTCTGCGCGCACGCCGCCGTGCAGATTCACGGCGGGCTGGGCTACTCTAAAGAGCTGCCCATCGAGCGCTACTTCCGCGACGCCAAGATCACCGAAATCTACGAAGGCACCAGCGAGATTCAGCGCCTGGTCATTGCGCGCCACGAGCTGGGCCTGCGCTGACGGCTGCGGCCGCGCCTGTGCCTGGGGGACTAACCCGCGGTGCCCACTTACGCGCTCATTCTCATCTGGGTCGTCGTCATCGTGCTCGCCCTCGCGCGCGATGCCGCGCTCATCCTGTTCGTCCGCTGGCGGCGCCAGGGGCAGGCGGCCGGCGCGCGCCCCGCCGAAGTCACCCGCGCCGCCGTCTTCACCACCGCCTACGCCACCCAGGCCGTCAGCCGCCGCGTCTGGCCGCACCTGCGCCCGGCCGTGCCGGTGCTCAACCTGCTGGCGCTGGGCGCGTTGGCAGTCTGGCCAGTCGTGCAAGCCCGCTGGCTCGGCGATGCCGATCTGCGCTTTTGGGGGAACTGGTTGTGGTGCCTAGCGCCGGGGCGGCGCTGGCTGTGGCACGCCCGCGCCGCCCTCGGGCTGGCGCGCCTTAGCGCCCCGCCGTTGGCCGTGCCGCTGCTGGCCGCGCTGGTGGGCCTCAATCTCCACCAGGGCTACCCGCTCTCGCGGGCGCGTTCTCTCTTGGTGCAGTCGCTCGAAGCCGAGATCGTGCGCCCGGCGCAAATCGCCCAGCGCTCGGCCGCCGCCCCGCCACCCACCGTCACCTCCATCACCGACCCCGCCTGGGGCATCGACGGCCTGCGACTACTCTCCCAGGTCTACCCCATCGACGCCCACACTGCCAGCCGCAGCAACCGCTATGCTGGCAGACGAAAATGCTGTTATCATCATCAAACCGTGGTTGGAATTGGGTTGGCAAACCGCCCTCATGCCGCAGATCGCGGCGCAGGGCAAGATCATGTGTGACGTGGTCGCGACCGACGGCGCGCTGCGCTTTCGACTATGGTACTCGCCCCGCTGGGTGGGGCTGTGCGCGCCGCCCCGGCCCATCAGCGTGTGGTGGTGGTGGCCAGGCTTATAGCCGGGCGGGGGGCCGCCCGCGCTTTCGGATAGAGTCAGGCACATGCCGTTTCAGCAACCAACTTTTTGGATCATTGTCGTCACCGTCGTCGTGGCTGCGGTCGCGCTCGACTTGCTGTTGGTCGGCGCGGCCCGGCGTTACTGGCAGCGGCAGCGGCCGGGCGTGGCCGAGGCCGAGGGCGCGGCCCCCAGCGCCGAGCCGCGCGTCTACTTCCTGGGCGCGTTCTCGCCCGTGCTCACCCTGCTGCGCTACGGCCGCCTGCCGCGCCCCGCGCCGCTGACCGCCGACCCCGCCGCTATGCCGCCGGCCGCGCCGCCGCCGCGCGTCAAGGCCGCCCCCGCCGACCGTAAACCGCCGCTGCGGCCCTTCGCCGGGCTGAGGCGGCGGCTGGGCAAGCTGCAAGACTGGGCGCGCCGCCGCCTCCAGCCCGCCGCCCTGCGCCGCACGTGGGCCGGCGTGCTGCGCCAGCCGGGCGAGGCCGTGCCCACCCTGGGCGCGGTGGTCAACGGGCGCTCGCTCCTCATCGAATGGTCGCTGCTGGCCGTCATTGTGCTGGTCTACTGCGCCGGCTTCTTGCAGTTCGGCGCCGACGTGGCCCTCACCGGCAACGAAGCCGAGGTCTTCCAGGTCAACAGTTGGCTGCTCACGCGCGGCGTGCAGACCGGCGCCTTCCCACTCTGGAACCCCTACCTGCGCTCGGGCATCCCCTACATCAGCGACCCGATGCTGCACCTCTTCAACCCGCTCACCTCGGTGCCGGTGTTGCTGCTGGGCGTGCTCAACGGCTACCGCGTGGCCTTGTTCTTCAGTTTTTTGGCCGCCGCCTGGGGCATGTGGTACCTCGGCCGCACGGTCGGCCTGGCCGCGCCCGCCCGCCTGTGGGTGGCGGTGATGTTCGCCTGCGCCGGGCAGCCGGTCGCCAAGTTCCTCCAGGGCCAGTACCTGTTTGTCTTTGGCTTTGCCTGGATTCCGTGGGTGCTGGCCGGCCTGCTGCTGGCGGTGCACACCCGCCGCCGCCGCCACGTGGCCCTGACGGTCGTGGCGCTGGCCCTCCTGTTCCTCTCCGGCAACGTTTACTACGCCTTCTATATGCTGGTCATCGGCGCGGTGCTGTCCCCGCTGTTGGTGGTCGTCCGCCGGCCCCGGCTGCAAATGGATTGGCGGCGGGTGCAGGTGCTGGCCCTCATCGGCGGGCTGGCCCTCGGCCTCATCGCGCTGCAGTTGCTGCCCCTGGCCGAGTTCTGGCCGCGCCTCAATAAGGCCACCAACCTCACCCTGTCCGACTCGCAGACGCTCCAGCAGGTGGTGCTCGACTTCACCTCCACCGACCGCAACCGCCCCGACGCCAGCGCTGTGCTCCCGCCCGAGGAATACTACGCCTACAGCGGTTGGTGGCCGATCTTGGCCTTGGTGCTGCTGCCGCTGGCCGTCTGGCGCCGCCCGCGCAAACGGCCGGTGGTGCTGGCGGCGGTCCTGCTGCTGGTAGCCGTCGCCTGGATCGACGTGCGCGACATGCCCTGGCACGCGCTCTACGTGCAGTCGTCGCTGTTCGCGCAGTTCCGCTACCCTACTCGCATGTTGATCTTTGCCGCGCTGGCCCTGCTGCTGCTGGCCGGGCTGGCGCTCGACACGCTCTGGCGCCTCGTCTGGCCGCCCGTCCGCCCGCTAGTGCGCGCGTTCTTCGCCCGGCCGGCCGGCACGAAAATCGCGCGCCCGGCCACGGCTGATCGCGGCCCGCTGCGGGTGCTGGTGCCCGCCGGCGTTGCCACCGCCCTGCTGGCCGGCTTCTTCACCTGGTCCGCGGGCGATGTATTCCAGGCTAACCGCCAATTGGCTGTTCTGCGGCCCGCTGCCGCGCTGCCCAATCAGGTCGCCGCCTGGCTGGCCGCGTACGACCCGTCGGCCTATTACGTCTCTGACTTCAGCGGCTGGCACGAGGCCTGGGTCAGCCACGAGATCCGCTTCCTCAACGCCTGGTATCACTACGCCGACATTCTGCGGCTCGATGGCATGGTCAACCAGCGGTTGGTGCAGGCCCGCCCCACCTACTGGCTCCTGAGCAACGACCGTTCCTTAGAGGATATCGGCCCGCACCCGGTGCTGGTGCAGCCGTTTGAGGGCTACAGCCTGTACCAGATGACCGGCCAATTGCCGTTTGCCTTCGCCGTGGCGCAGTCCGAGCTGGTGCGCGCCGACGCCCCCGAACTGACCGCCGCCGAGGTGACCGCGCTGACGCCCTTCACCCCCAACACCAACCAGGTCGAGGTCATCGCCGAGGGGCAGGGCGCTGAGAACGTGGTGGTGCTGGTCACCAATTTCCCCGGCTGGCGCGTCACCGTAGACGGCCGCCGCGCCGCGCTGCTGAACGTGGGCGGCTACCTGGCCGTGGCCACGCTGCCGGGCGTGCACCGCTACGTCTTCAGCTTCCAGCCGCTGTCGTTCTACATTGGGCTGGTCATCAGCCTGTTCGCGCTGGCCGGGGTGATCGTGCTCTTCGCCACCGATTGGCCCTTCCGCTGGGTGGCCGTGGTGGGCGCGCTGCGCCGGGTGCGGTCCGCCGCTGGCTGGCGGCCCAACTTCGGCCGCCGCGCCGCTAGCCCCAACTGGACCTTCAACGTCTTCGGCTTTCAAGTGCAGGTCTCGCGCGCCAACGTGCGGCCCATGGCGCTGGCAGCCGGCGGGCTGGCCTTTGCCGTCGGGCTGGCGGTCTATGGCTTCACCCGCCTGTGGGCGCTCGACCAATACCCGATCTTCTTCTTCGCCGATGAGACCGTCAACGCCGAGCTGGCCCAGATGCTCATCGCGCGCGGCTTCCGCGACTCCACCGGCCACCTGTTCCCGCTCTACTTCGATGTGGCCGCCAATCGCTGGACTCCGCTGCTGTCGGTCTACGTCCACGCCCTGGCCGTGGCGCTCTTCGGCAAGAGCCTGTTCATCACACGCGCCACCTCGGCCCTGGTCAGCCTGGCCGGGGCCGCCGCCATCAGCCTGATCCTGCGCCACGTCTTCAAGGCGCGCTTCTGGTGGGTGGGCGTGCTGGTCATGGGCCTGATGCCGGCCTGGTTCCTGCACAGCCGCACCGCCTTCGAGACGGTGATGATGTGCTCGTTCTACGCCTACTTCCTGCTGTTCTATTTGCTGTACCGCATCAAGTCGCCGCACTACCTCTACCTGGCGCTGCTCTTCGGCGCGGCGGCCTTCTACACCTACTCCAACGGGCAAAGCCTGGTGGCCGTCACCGGCGGCCTGCTGTTCCTCTCGGACCTGCGCTACCACTGGCAGCAGCGGGCTACCCTGGCGCGGGCGCTGCTGCTGGC
>JAYUUW010000766.1:0-2308 GCA_043754665.1 Anaerolineales bacterium
CGCCGCACCCGCCGGTAGCAGCCGCGCCCGCCGCCCCACCGGCCCGGCCCGACCCGGCCCCAGTGGAACTCGGCCCGCTGCCGCTGCCCTTCGCCGGCCGCGAAACCGAGCTGGCCCAACTGGCTGCGCTGCTGGCCGCGCCCCCCAGCGCACGGCCGCTGATCCTGCTGGAAGGCGAACCCGGCATCGGCAAGACCCGGCTGGCTGAGGAGTTCCTATTTACCTCGGGCACACTGGCGCTGGCGGCCGGCGCGCACGAGCTCGAACAGAGCCTGCCCTACCAGCCGCTGATTGAGGCGCTGCGCCAACTGCTGGCCCACTCAGCCTGGCCCGCGCTGCAAGAAGGGCTGTTTACACAACTGCCGCCGGTGTGGCTGGCCGAGGTCGCGCGCCTGCTGCCCGAATTGCAGACCGGCCCCGGCCTGACCAACGCCACGCCCGACGAGCCGCGCCTGTGGGAGGGGCTGCACCAGTTCCTGGCCGCCATCGCCCGCCAGCACGCGCTGACCCTCTTCATTGATGACGCCCACTGGGCCGACGCCTCCACCCTGGCGCTGCTCAACTACCTGCACCGCCGCGCCCGCACCGAGGCCGCCCCCATGCTCTACCTGCTGGCGGCCCGCCCGGTGGCGCGCGGCACGCCGTTGGCCAGCCTGACCCAGGGCCTGCTGCGCGATGACCGGCTGCTGCGCCTCAGCCTCAACCGGCTCGACCCCGCCGCCGTGACGCGGCTGGCGGCGCAGTGGGTGGCCAGCCGCGCCCCCGTCGATGCGGCTCCGCCCGACGCGGCCTCGACCGAAGCGCTGGCCGGCTGGCTGGTCACCGCCTCTGAAGGCAACCCGTATGTGCTGGTCGAGCTGCTGCGCTACGCCTGCGATGCGGGGCTGGTCCGCACCGGCGGCCGGCTGGCGCTGGAGGCCTTGCAGGCCGCGCCGGTGGTGCCGCAGAGCCTCTACAGCCTCATCGCCTCGCGGCTGGCGCGCCTCTCCGAGGCGGCCCGCCGCCTGCTCAATGCCGCCGTGGCCGCCGGGCGCGAGTTTGAGTTTGAGGTGGTCTACCGTGCCGCCGGGCTGACCGAACCCGCCGGCCTCGACGCGCTCGACGAGCTGCGCTCGGCCACGCTCATTCATCCCCTCGCCACGCCCACCAGCGCCGATGGCGGCCCGCCGCCCGCGCCCGGCCTGGTGCCGCTGACCTACTACGCCTTCGACCACAGCCTGACCATGGAAGTGGCCTACCGCGAGGTGGGCGAGCCGCGCCATCGCTTATTACACCGGCGCGTGGCCGAGGCGCTGGAGCAGGTCTACGGCCGCCAGCGGCTGGATGCCATTGCGGGTGTGCTGGCCTTCCACTTTGCCGAGGGCCGCCAGCCGGAACGCGCCACGCCCTATGCCTTTCGCGCCGGCGAGTTGGCCGCGCGCCTGGCCGCCTGGACCGAGGCCGTGGCCTTCTTTGAGCAGGCGCTGGCCGTCGAGAGCGACCCGCGCCGCCGCCAGCTCATCGCCAGCCGCCTGGGCGAGGCGCACTTGGCCGCCGGGCATTTGGCCCAGGCCTCCGAGGCCACCTTCCTGGCCCTCAACTTGGCCCGCGACCTGGGCGACGCCAAGCGCGTAGAGGCGGCCGAGCTGTTCTTGGCGCAGGCCGAGCTGGCGCAGGGCCGCTGGGCGGAGGTCATGCGCCGGGCCGAACGCACCCTGCTCACCGCCACCTCCGCGCTCACCACCGCCACCGCCGAGTTCCTGCTAGCCACCGCCTACTCGCTGGAGGGCGCGGACCTTGACACCGCCACGGCCCACTTGCAGGCCGCCGAGCGGGCGCTCACCACCGCCATCGCGCAGGGGCTGGTCGATCAGGGCCGGCTGGCGCAGGTGCGCTTCGAGATGGGCAGCGTGGCCGCCCAGCGCGGCGACCTGCCGGCGGCCGTGGCCTTCTACCGCGAGGCGCTGGCGCTGGCCGACGCCTCTACCGACGAGGTGGCCCGCAACCACCGCGTGCTGGCCCGCAACAACCTAGCCTTCCACCTGCACCTGCTGCACCCCGGCGACCCCGAGGCGCAGGCCTATGCCGAGGCCGGGCTGGCGCTGGCCCAGAGCTTGGGGCTGCTGCAATTCACGCCTTACTTGTATTCGACCTTGGGGGAAATTCGGCTGGCGCAGGGCGACCTCGACGCGGCCGAGCGCAGCTTCAACCTGGGGCTGGCCGAGGCCGAGCGCCTGCCTATGCCCGAGCGCATCGCCGGGCTGACCGCCAACTTGGGCCTCGTGGCCCGCGCCCGGGGCGAGACCGCCGTGGCGCTCTTCCGGCTCTC
>JAYUUW010000767.1:0-8476 GCA_043754665.1 Anaerolineales bacterium
CGCCCGAGGCCGCCCCTATTGCGCCGGCCTCGCCGATTGCCAGCCCGGCCGCGCCGCCCAGCATTCAGCGCGCCCCGGACAGCACGCCGAGCACAGCGCCCGTTGTCCCGCCTAGCCTGCCGGTCATGCCTATAGCGCCTATTGCCAGTGCGCCGGCCCCCATTGCGCCGGCCGCACCCATTTCCGGCCCGGCCACGCCGCCCAGCCCGGCAGCTATTCAGCGCAGCCCCGACCCGGCCCCGCCGCCTCAGAGCGCCGCGCCCAGCCTCGATGCGGCGCTGGCGCGGGCGCAGAACAGCGCCCAATTGTCGCGCCTGGGCCGCACGCCGGTCGGCACCACCCCGCGCCCAGCTATTGGCGAGGCGCAGCCCATGCCGGTGCTGCAGCGCGCCCCGCTGGCCGCCGCGCCCACGCTTACCCCGGCCAGCGTGCCATCGCCCCGCGTGCAGCGCGCCAACGACGACCAGCCGCCCACAGCGCCGTCGCCCGTCATTGGCGGGCATCGCGCGGCGCCCAATTTGATGGCGGAGCTGCCGTTCTTCAATAGCCCGCCCGATGCCCCCACGCCGCCGCCGCGGACCCCGCCCGTCATCGGCGGCCATCGCGCGCCGGCCCCGCCGCCCGAGCTGCCGCTGGTGAAACCGACCGCGCCGCAATCGGAGGCGCCGCGCCAGCAGAGCATCAATTACACCCCCGCGCCCGAACCGCCGGCCGCCGAAGACACCGGCGAGCCGGAAAAGGTCGAGTTAGATTTGGAGCAGCTCGCGCGCGAAGTGCTGCCCTTTATTCGCCGCATGTTGTTGGTGGAGCGTGAGCGCCATCCCCGGCGCTAGACGGAGGTAGACCCATGGGTTTAGAAGCGATTACGACGCGCCGGTTAACCTTGCTGATGGCCGGCACCACGCCGCAGAAGGCGGCCATTTACAATTTGGAAAAGTGGAACCCGTTGACGAACCACATCGAGGTCTCGTTCAACCCGTCCACCATCCGCTATACGGCCTCGCCGCAGTACTACCAGGTGAAGAACAACAAGGCCGGCGAATTCGGCTACCGCATGTACTACACCGGCGGCGTGGCCAGCTCGCTGACCATGGACCTGCTGTTTGACACCACCACCAGCGGCGACAGCGTGCAGGAAGAGTACATCGACTTCCTGGTCGACCTCACCCGCCCGGAGGAGGGCTCTGACCCGCCCCAGCCGCCGCAGTGCAAGTTTGTGTGGGGCGACTTCACCAAAGGCGACTATCTGTCGTTCAAGGCCGTGGTCTGCAACCTCCAGGTCAATTACACCTATTTCCTGGCCAACGGCACGCCCATCCGGGCCGAGGTCGACATCACCTTCAAAGAGCCGGATGATGTCAGCGGGGGCCAAAACCCCACCTCCCGCAGCGAGGCTCGCAAGGTGTGGACCGTGGTGCAGGGCCAAACGCTCGATTGGATCGCCCACCAAGAGTACGGCGATTCGTCGGCCTGGCGGCACATTGCGCGCGCCAACAACCTGTTGAACCCGCGCGCCCTGCGGCCCGGCATGGTGCTGCGGCTGCCGCCGCTGCCGTAAAGCGCCGCGGCCCTATTTCCGGCGCCGTCCGAAAGTTGGTCTGAGGAGACCGTATGCCCGAAGAAATGACCGCCGAGCTGGTCATCAAGCTTGGCGGTAGAGCCCAAACCGATATGCTCGACGACATCCTGGAGGTGATCGTCGAGACGAATTTGCATCTGCCCGCCATGGCGACGATCGAGCTGTTCGATCTGACCATGGAGTGGGTCGATGACACCTCGGTGGCCATCGGCAAGCCGGTCGAGATCAGCTTCGAGGCGCCCGAGCGCGACGAGGCCGCCGAGGGCACGCCGCGCCTGCTGTTCAAGGGCGAGGTGGTCTCGCTGGAGCCGATCTTCAAACCCAGCGGCCAGATCAGCCTGCTAATTCGCTGCTACGACCAGACCCACCGCCTGCATATGGGCAAGCGCACCCGCACCTTCCTCGACAAGAGCGACGGCGACATTGCCCGCGACGTAGCCGGCGCTTCGGGCCTGACCGCCGACGTTGACCCGACCGCGCCGGTGATCCCGTATGTGCTGCAGCACAACCAGACCAACATGGAATTCCTGCTGGAGCGGGCGCAACGCATCGGCTATTGGGTCTACGCCAGCGCCGGCAAGCTCCACTTCAAAAAGCCCGGCGCCACCTTCCCGGCCGGCACCAAGGTCACCTACGGCGAAGAGTTGATGGAGTTTCGCCCGCGCATTTCGGCCGTCGGCCAGCCGGGCAAGTCCATCGTCACCGGCTGGGATATCAAGACCAAGAAGGTGGTCGAGGCCAAGATCGCCAGCACCGCCGCCGCCAAGTTGGCCAAGCCCGGCCTGGCCACCTCGCCCGCGGCCCTCGCCAAGAGCGGCTTCAAAGTCAGCGACGCCGAGACCCACATCGTCCACCGCCCCGTGGTCGATGCCAAAGATGCCAGCGCCATTGCCACCGGCGCGCTCGAAGCCGTGGCCAGCGAAGCCTGGACCGCCGAGGGCGAGTGTTTCGGCGAAACACGCTTGCAGGCCGGCACCTGGCTCGAGGTCATTGGCTGCGGCCGGCGCTTCAGCGGCAAGTACCTGGTCACCGCCGCCACGCACCAGTACAAGGCCGGCGTCTACCGCACGCGCTTCACGGTCACCGGCCACCTGCCCTACACCTTCAGCCAATTGGTGGGCGGCGGGCGGGCGGGCACCATCGACCAGCCCAACAGCGACATGCCCGGCGTGACCATCGGCGTGGTCACCAATACCAAAGACAAAGACGGCCTCAGCCGGGTCAAAGTCAAGTTCCCCTGGCTGCCTAAGTACAAGGGCGCCGAGATCGAGAGCAGTTGGGCGCGCCTGTCGGCCCCCATGGCCGGCAAACAGCGCGGCTTCATGTTCATGCCGGCCGTCAACGACGAGGTGCTGGTGGCCTTCGAGCACGGCGACCCCAGCGCGCCCTACATTTTGGGCGGGCTGTGGAACGGGGTCGATAAGTCGCCGCAGACGGCCGAAGAAGCCAGCAAAGACGGCAAGACCACCAAGCACATGATTAAGACCGGCTCGGGCCACGTGATCATCTTGGACGACACGCAGAACAAAGAGTCCATCTCCATCACGGACAAGACCACCAAGAACATGATCATCATCAGCTCGAAAGACAACACCATCACGATCAAGTCGGACAAGGACATCGTGCTGGAGGCCAAGGGCAAGATCACCATGAAGGCCACCCAAGACATTCTGTTCGAGGGCACCAACATCAAATTCGCCGCCAAGGCCAAGTTCGACGTGGAAGCCAAGGGCGGCATCAACCTGGTCACCACCGCCGTCGCCAAGATCGAGGCCACCAAGGTCGATGTCATGGGCAAGGCCGGGGTCGGCCTCAAGACGGCCGGCATGGGCATCGTCGACATCTCGCCGGCCAAGACCACCATTAACAACGGCGGCCTGGAGGTGATGTAATGCCTGGCATGCTGCTCACCATGAGCGCCGTCATCCTGTGTGCCCACGGCGGCAAGGCCAACCTGGTCGCGCCCAACCCGCGCGTCAAGATCATGGGCACCCCGGTCCCCATGTCGGCCCCGCCGCTGGTCATTGGCGGCTGCGCCTTCCCGCCGCCGCCGGTGGCCAACGGCCCGTGCGTCGTCGCCAACTGGATTCCGCCGACCCACACCGTGCGCGTCAAGTCGATGGGCATGGGGCTGGTCTGCCAGACCTCGCAAGCCATCGCCGTGCCCACCGGCCCCCCGGTGCAGATTGCCTTCCCCGGCCAAGTGCGCGTCAAAGGGATGTAACTGATGGACGACGATATTCGTAATCGTGAATTTCTGGGGCGCGGGCTGGCCTTTCCGCTGCAATTCAGCCCGCGCGGCGAAATTGCGCTGGCCAACGGCGAGCGCGACATTGAGCAGGCCATCCACCTGATCCTGAGCACCGTGCCGGGCGAGCGCCCCATGCGGCCCGGCTTCGGCTGCCGCGCCTGGGAGCTGGTCTTTGCGCCCATCTCGTCGGCCACCGTGAGCCTGATGACCGATTACGTGTCAGAGGCGCTCAAATTTTGGGAGCCGCGCATCGATATCGACAAGGTCGAAGTCTTTCGCGACCCGGCCCGCGACAGCGGCCTGCTGGTTCACATTCACTACACCATCAAGGCGACCCACGACCCGCGCAGCATCGTGTATCCCTTCTTCATCATCGATGAGCCGGCGGTGCCCTAAGCCGGCGCGCGCGACGTAACAGGAGATTTTCCGAATGCCCCTGCCTGAACCTACCCTGGATGATCTGCGCTTTCAGCGCGACCTGGTCGACGAGGCCCGCCGCCGCATCATCCGCTATTGCCCCGAGTGGACCGACTATAACGTCAGCGACCCCGGCATCACGCTGATTGAGCTGTTCGCCTGGATGACGGAAATGATCGTCTACCGGCTCAACCTGGTGCCCGAGAAGAACCATATCAAGTTTATGGAACTGCTCGGGGTCCAACTCATGCCGGCCAACAGCGCGCGCGGCGAGCTAACCTTCCGGCTGTCGGCCCCCTTCCCCATCACCCTCGACGACGACACCACCGCCGTCGTGCCGCTGGGCACCGAAGTCGCCACCCGTGCCACCGACGAGTCGTCGGAGGTCATCTTCACCACTGACGATAAGCTCGAGATCGTCGCGCCTAAGCTCACCCAGGTGCGCTCGCCCGAGGATTTCAACAAGAACTATCTGCCGCGCATGCAGGCCGGGGTCGAAATCTTCTACGCCTTCTCACGCCCGCGCCCCCGCCTGGGCGATACCTTCTACCTGGGCTTCGATGAAAACGGCAGCCTGGCCGGCCACGTGCTGCGCCTGGACTTTGAGAACGAGGAAACCCAAGCCACCGGCGTGCGCCGCACCAACCCGCCCCTGGTCTGGGAAATCTCCATCGGCGACGGCCGCTGGGAAGAAGTGGCCCCCAGCACGTTCCGCGAGGAGCAAGACACCACCGGCGGCCTGAACAACGCCACCGGCACCATGATCTTCTACCTGCCGCTCAGCGCCGCGCCCAACACCGTGCAGGGCCGCACTGCCTTCTGGCTGCGCTGCCGGCTGGAGCAGCGCCGCCGCGACCAGCCCATGTACAGCCAGTCGCCGCGCATCCGCACCATTACCTCCTACGCGCTGGGGGCCACCACCCGCGCCACGCACGCCGTCGTCGTCAAAGACGAGTTTGTGGGCACCAGCGACGGCGAGCCGGGCCAAATCTTTCATTTGCAGCAGGCCCCGGTTCTGGCCCTACGCGCCGGCGAGAGCGTCACGGTCGAGGAGAAGCGCGACAGCGAAATCGTGCCGATTGAGTGGGCGCTGGTCGCCGATTTCTCTAACTCCGACCGCTACGACCGTCACTTCACGCTCGACACCGCCACCGGCGAAATCGCCTTTGGCCCGGCCATCCGCCAGCCCGACGGCTCGGTGCGCCAGTACGGCCGCACGCCGGAGGCCGGCCGCCAAATCGGCTTCACCCAGTACCGCCACGGCGGCGGCGTGGCCGGCAACGTGCCCGCCGGGCGCATCCAGATGCTCAAGTCGGCGGTGCCCTACATCGACAGCGTGACCAATCTGCGCCGGGCCGAGGGCGGCCGCGATCAGGAAACACTTGACGAGGCCAAGCTGCGCGCCCGCCGCGAAGTCCGCGCCCAGCAGCGCGCCGTGACCGCCGACGACTACGAAGTGCTCGCCAAGGGCACCAGCCGCAGCGTGGCGCGGGTGAAGTGCCTCACCCCCAGCAAGGCCGCCGCCGATGGCGCGGTGGCCAACCTGCCCCCCGGCATGTTAGAACTGCTGGTGGTGCCGGCCGTGTTCGACGCGCTCCGCAACGGCGATCTGACCAAGCTGGCGCTCGACGAACCCCTCAGCAAGGCCATTGAGGCCCACCTGGAGCCCTACCGCCTGCTGACCACCACCGTGCGCGTGCGCGAGCCGCGCTACATCGGCCTGCGCGCCTATGCCGAGATCGTGGTCTCCGAATTCAGCGACCCGGAGGTGGTGCGCGCCGCCGTGCGCGAGAAGCTGCGCCTGTTCATTGCGCCGCTCGACCTGACCCAGCCCAACGAGCCCAAGGAAGATTTGCTCGGCTCGCACTGGGACGGCTGGCCCTTTGGCCGCTCGCTGTTCATTGCCGAAGTCTTCTCGCTGGTGCAGCGCGTGCCGGGCGTCAAGCACGTGCTCGATGTGCGCCTGAGCCAGCGGGCCGTGAACCCCCGCGCCGAGCAGCCGCCGCGCGGCGATACGCTGGCCGTGGCGGTCATCGACCCCACCACCGAAGGCGCGACCGATATCGAGCGCATTGAGGCGCCCCTGCTGGCGGTCGACGCGCGCCGCCTCGACATCCCGGCCGACACGTTATTGGTCTCGCTGGAGCACGAAATCCGGCTGGTCGAACTATGACGGTAAAGGATCAAGTCTCGGCGCTCTCGGCCAACATCTCTGGGGTCCGCATGGAAGCGGCCCTGGTGCCGGTTGCCCCCGGGCCGGTGGCGCGGCGCGACCTGCCGCCCGCTCCGGTGCTGGTCGCGCACGTGGCCGGCAACCTGCGGCGCTACCCGGGCGAAACCGTCACCCTGTACACGCGGGTCGAGGTGCTGGCGGCCGGCGCGGGCTTCACCGCGCAGATCAGCGTGCCGGCCGGGCTGCGGCTGGGCGAGTATCGCGCCTCGACCAGCCACCGCGATGCGCCGCCCGACCTGGTGGTGGTGAACGAGGCCCGCTACCTGCGCTGGACCGTGGCGCGCAGCGTGGCCGTGGGCGACGTGTTCGACTACGAGCTCGACGCCGTGGTGCAGGCCACCCTGGTCGATCTCAGCCTGGAAAGCACGGCCATCGTGCGGCCGGGCGGGGACGCTGACGCCGGCGCGGTGATCGAGACGGTCGAGATTTTGGTGCCGGCCAAGGGCCGCTACCTCCAGCACCTGCCGCGCGTTTATCAAGAGCAAGACGAGCTCATGGGCCGCTTCCTGATGCTGTTCGAGAGCTTCTGGCAGCCCATCGAAGCGCAGATTGACAACTTCCCGTACTATTTCGACCCAGAGTTCACGCCCGCCGCGCTGCTGCCCTGGCTGGCCACCTGGGTCGATCTCACGCTCGACGAGCGCTGGCCCGAAGAAACCCGCCGCCGGCTGCTCAGCTCGGCCGTGGCGCTCTACCGCATGCGCGGCACGCGGCGCGGTCTGCAAGAATATCTGGAGATTTATACCGGCGCGAAGGTGCAGATTTCGGAGCACGGCGCCAACAACTTCACGCTCGGTCCCCAGGCGCGCCTGGGCCTGGGCGTGGCGCTGGGCACGCTGAACATGCCGCACACCTTTACGGTGACGGCCTTCTTGCCGGCCGCCGAGAGCACCGGGCTAACCGCCGCCGAGCGGGCGCGCCTCGACGCCGACCGCCGCCGGATGATCGAAACCATTATCGAGGCCGAGAAACCGGCCCACACCAGCTATAACCTGCGGCTGGAATCCATTTAGCGCCGTGAGGACGCCATCGTGACCGATAAAGACAGCTTGCCCCCTCTTCCTACCCGTCGGATCAAGGCCATGGACGGCATGGCGGTCACGGCCGATGTGTGGGAAGAAGCCCACCTGTACCACTATCAGCACCAGACCCTGCATGCGCGCTACGGCCACGGGGCCGGCGTGCTCGGCGGGCTGGAGGTCGTCGCCAGTGACCCGGCCGACACCGCGCTCTACATTCGGCCCGGCGTCGCCATCGACTCGGCCGGCCAGTTGATCGTGCTGGCCGAAGCCTTGAGCTACGACATCGCCGGCGCGAACGAGGGCCTGCTGTACCTGCTGCTGACCTACAGCGAGAGCCTGCCCCGCCCGCAGACCGGCCAAATGGCCGAAGGCGCGCCCATGTTCGTCCACACCGAGTTCGGGCTGGAGGCAGTCACTACGCTGCCCAAAGGCCCGCACGTCGAGCTGGCCCGTGTGCGCCGGTCCAAGCGCGGCGCGCTGATTGGCAACGCCCGCCAGCCCCACGCCCCCGCCGCCGACGAGATCGATCTGCGCTTCCGCCGCCAGGCCGGGCTGAGCTTCACCGCCCCGGCCGGCATCGCCGTGGTGCAGTTGGGCGGCCGGTCTGACAAGCACGCGCGCGGCGCGGCCCACCTGGCCCAGAGCCTGCGCGCCGCCGGCCACCCGGCCTGGGCCGACGACAACGTGCCGCTCAACCAGGCCCTCAGCGCCTATACGCTGGTCTACCTGGTGGCCTACAACAGCTTCACCCTCAGCGCCGCCGAGATGAACGCCCTCTACGCCTACATTCAGGGCGGGGGCACGGTGCTGGCTGAAAGCTGCCGCCGCGAAGGCCCGGCTGCCACCGCCGCCGAGAGCGCGCTAACCGATCTGTTCTCGTCGCTCGGGCTGCGGCTCGAAGACCTGCCCGCCGGGCACGAACTGCTGACCACCCCGGCCCTGTTCGCCAACCCGCCCGCCGGCTTCGAGACCGA
>JAYUUW010000768.1:0-5620 GCA_043754665.1 Anaerolineales bacterium
GGAGCAGTACGAGACCGGGTATAAGCTCGCCACGGCCCTGGCCGACGGCCGCGCCCAGGTGGAGTGCCTGCAGCGGCTGGGCGCGCTGGCCCGCGCGCGGCGCAACCAGGCCGAGGCCGCCGCCTACTTTCAGAAGGCGCTCGACCTGCCCGACGCCGAGCCCGGCCCGGCGGCCCTGCTGGCGCTGTTGGCCCAACTGGGCGATGCGCGCTTTGCCCTGGGCGAGATGCCCGCAGCCCAGACGGCGTTTGCCGCGGCGCTGGCCGGGGCGCGGCGGCTGGGCGACCAGCCCGTTGAAACGCGCCTGCTGGGCAGCCTGGGCCTCGTGGCGGCCGAGCTAGGCGACCGGGCCGCGGCGCTGAGCCAGGCCAACCAGGCGGTGGCGCTAGCTCGCCAGCTGGAAGACGAACTGCTGTTGGGTGAGCAATTGCTCTTCCAGGCCATGGCGCTGCACGACAGCGACCAACTGCCGGCGGCGCAGCAGGCCTGCGACGAGGCCTTGGCCCTGTTTGAGAAGTTGGAGGCGTCGTCGCTCGTGCAGAAGGCCTACGAATTGCGCGACCGATTGGCTGGCGACGAAGCCTAAAGCGTGCCTCCGTCGCGCTGATCGCCACCGGGCGGCCTACCCCGTTCGTTTGTACGCTACTACCACGGCTTTGAGGTGATCCTCCGTCCCCCGGAGGCATTCCATTTGGCTTTCGTTCAACTGGGCGGCCTGAAGATTTGGCAGACCACGTTTGGTTTCAGACACTTCTCCGACACCTTCGAAAGCCAGTAAGATATCGGCGCCCAAAGTCTGCTCGGCCTGCCGCAGGTCACGGAGTTGGTTTTCTGAGAGTTCCGCCCACTTCCACGCCTTGTCAGCCATTCCATTCTCCTTGCTGCTACAGCGCCCCCGTTGAAGGTGGGGCCACGCTCCCGGACTAGTCCCAATTGTAATGCAATATGTGTTGCACTTGAAATAGCCGGCCCGGGATAGTTGGTGTGAGCCGGCGCAAACTCAAACGCGGAGTGCTTCACGAACGCCTCGGCCTGCCTCTGGGCGCTGGTTGCCCTGGCGGACTGGTGGATCGGTTCTCTATCACATCACCGATCAACTTGAATTGCCTAGCGCAGCTGCTTCAGGTACTCGCGGATCATCAAAGCCGCGGTGGCGCCTTCGCCGGCTGCCGAGGCGGCTTGCTTCGTGGCGCCGGCCCGCACGTCGCCGGCGACGAACAGGCCCGGCCAGGATGTCATCAAGCTCAGGTCGGTGACGACGAAGCCGGCGGCGTCGGTCTTCACTTTGGTCTGCGCCAATTGGCTGTTGGGTGTTAGGCCAATGAAAACGAAGACGCCGTCGTAGTGCCATTCCTTTTGCTCGCCGGTCGCGCGGTCGGTGACTTGGACCGTTTCCAGGCGGCGGCCGCCCTTGAAGCCAGTCACGGCATGGTTGGTGATGACGCGCATATTGGGCTTCTGGGCGACCTCGTCTTGCAGGATTTTGCTGGCCTTGACCTTCGGCGCGAACTCGACGATGTCCACTTCGCGCGCGTAGCGGGTCAGGTACAGTCCTTCTTCAAAGCCGCTGTTGCCGCCGCCGATGACCAGCAGACGCCCACCTTTGTAGAAGGCGCCGTCACACGTGGCGCAGAAGTGAATGCGGCTGCCCAGCAACTCATCTTCGCCTGGGACGTTGAGCCGCCGGTAGCGCGCCCCGGTCGCTAACAGCACCGTGTTGGCGCCGTATTCAGTTCCGTCTCCGGTGACGGCGCATAGGTAGCTCCCCTGCGGAACCAGGTCGACCACGTCCTGGGTCATGATTTCGGCGCCAAAGCGGGCGACCCAGCCGGTCGGCAAACTCGGCGCCTGAGATGCCCTCGTCAAAGCCGGGGAAGTTGTCCAGGGTCTGGGTGATGCGGTACTCCGAATCTTGGTGGGTGATAATTGCGCGCCGTGCGGCAACGCAGCTACGGAGCGCTTCAACGCCTGACGCAGGTTGTGAAAGCCCATGAGCTGGGTAGGAATTCCGCTCGCGGGAGGGTTCTCGCGTTGCCTTCTTTCTTCGTTCAGCCGACTGTCATCGGTAGCGGGTACGACAATAGTTCAACGAGGGTCCACCGGTGATTGGTGACACCTGCCGCTTGGGCGGGTGTCCGCCGGCGGCAGCGTTGTGGCAAGCGCCGCCCGCCGCGTATGCGCGGCTCCGCTAAAGGTTCGTCGAGTGACGCGTGAAACCGGGTGAAGTGGTAATACGCGCGCCACCATTGGAGATGGAGCAGCAATTCCGCTGGAGATTGAGCGATGCTCCACGTCCGACGGGTCAATCCAGCGATACCCAGACGCACCGTCAAGTTGAGCCGTTCGACAAAGGCAGTCTGGACCTTGCCCGACCAGCCGAGAGTGTGCATGGCCGCTGCCAGTTGGTCAAGCGTTCCGAGCAAGGCCCGGCGCTCAACGCGGACCAAGCGACGGCGCCGGTGGTGCTTAATAAGTTGCCCGTAAAGGAGGCCTGTACGGACTTGCCAGTGGTGTGTTTGCCGACCCACCATCTCAACCCAGTTGCCGAAGTGGGCTGTGATGGCATAGAAGTACAGCTTCAAGCCATCGCTAGTGAAAACGGGCAGACAATCCGGCGCCAACATCTTCACGAGTGCGTGTACGACGGCGTGGGCCAATGGTTGCGTGCGGGCCCAACTTTCAGGACGGCGATGATCTTGGTGCGAGCGTCGACCGCGAACCAAACCCACAGCGCGTCAACCTCTTGGCGGGCCTTTGTACATAGCTCATCTAGCTGGACGTGCAAGAGATTCAGACCTTGGAATAACCGCTCGTGCAGTGAGGCTCCGTGCAACCCGGCGCGTGTTAGCCAGGTGCGGATAGTAAACTCGCCGTGCCCGAAGACTCGCACCGCGGCACCAACACTCAGGCCTTCGGCCAGGGCGCTGAGGACTTCCCCCACGCGGCGGGCAGGGGTCTTGAGGCGATACAGGGCCGTGCCATAGCGAACACTGAATTTAGTCCGACAGGCTTGGCACTTGAGATCCCGGATATATTCTTGGCGACCGTGGCCGCCGTAGCCGACCAGGGCGTGGAGGTGTTCATCGGTGACGCCGTAGTACAAGCAGTCGGAGTTGGGACAGGCATACCCAGCCGTCGCGATCCGCTTTTTGCGGCCACGAGGGCTTTTTGCTTGTGAATACGGCTTGAGAGGTGTTGATGCTGGCAGGCGGCCCGGTTGGGCGGTGACGCGACACGCCGGGCAGTCGTCGGGAGTGCGTGGTTTGAGCGGGCGCGCAGATGGCTTGATGTGGACTCGATGGGTGGTTGAGGGAGGCCAACGCCACTTGACCCACAATAATATGAAGCCAATGACAACCAGCAGCGTGAACACCCAGCCTTCCGACCGTGCCATCTCGACCTCGCCAGCGCTCCGGTCGGATGAGGATGAGCTAGGGCAGGGCGCTCGTCAAGCTCGGTGAATTATCTCCCACGGATAGCGGGACGACCGCATACGGGTTTGGTGAGTTTGAGCTCAATGCCACCGAGATGGTGGCCGACATCGAGCAGTTAAACTGGGACAACCCGCGCCCGGTCGAGCTGCGTCTCGACCCGGTCCTGAACGAAGTTAAGCTCCAACAATTTAAACAGACCTTCCTGGAGTCGTTTGGCATCCCGGAGTGGGCGGGGCAGGCCTGGGTTGATGCCACACGTGCGATTGGTTTCGGACGCGCGCCCTGGACCCTGCTGCTCGGCACACTGGAGGGTGAGCCAGTCTGTTGCGGCCTGCTGTATTGTGGTGCGGGGGTGGCCGGCCTGCAGGGGCTGGGCACACGCCCGGCGTTCCGGCGCCGGGGCATTGCAACCGCCATGCAGCTCGAACGGCTGCGCCTGGCCCGCGAGCTTGGCTATCGCTATGCGGTGTTGTCGGCCAGCGAAATGGGGCGCTCGCCCTACCTCAAGCTGGGCTTTCGCGACACCGGCCGGCGCCTCAGCCGGTACATCTGGCGCAACGGGTAGATTGTGCTGCATAACGCGTGCGAGGCGATCGTGGCGCTCACGCTGTGGCCGCTAAGCGGCCTGTCGACGGGCGAGATCGCGCGGGCCTTCTTCGTCTCAGCAGCAACAGTGACGCACCCCATCGTCCAAGCCTCGTGGACGCTGTCCGAGGCGCATGTGTCCGAGCCGCACCCTGGCCGAGTTGGCGCCCAACGAGCTGGAGGTCCACGGCCTCGTCGCGATCAAATGAAAGCTGCACGGCGTCTTCGGCTAGCTCGAAGTGCTCCGTGTCGGCAAAGCGCAGTGGGGCGGCCAGGATCTCGGCATACATGTCGCGGCAGATGTTTTCGGAGACGACTCCTTAATCGGCCATGGGCAATCCCGCGCCTACACCTCAGGGCAGGGTGGGGGGCGACCGTACCCAGGTCAAACGTGTAGCCCAAAGGTTGCTTACACGAAAACGGTGGTCAATCAGTCGTGCCCGGGAGGGCGGGCTACGGGGCTGCGCCCGAGTAGATGCGGGTCTAGGGCATGAACGGCACCCACGTGAACCAGAAGTATTTGACCGCCAGGCCGGCGACGGCCTAACCGAGCGTGTTCGAGACGCTGCCGGTCTGATGATCCAGAAACCGGCCGCCCATCGAATAGAAAGTCAATATCTGGTCGCCAAGGGTTAGGTCGTACGCGGTGGCCGCCCCCACGTCGCGCCCGGCTGTAAATTGGGCTGCGTCCAGCGCGGAGGCGGTGCCCGCCGCGCAGAAGATGACGAGTTTTTTACCACCTACGAAGTCGTTCACAACCTGTTCGACTGCCATGACTTCGTTCGGGTAGGCGACGGCGTTGTCCCCATAGGCCACGGTGATGACGCGCGCGATGGGCGGCAGGGTATCCAGCGTGGCCGGGCCGCGATTTGAGGACAGCCAACCCTGATTAGATGCGGTTGAGCCGGCCACTCTTACGCCGAAAGTGAAAGAACTGATTGAGGGGATTTGGAGGCTCTGCCGACGCCGCGAGCCACGTAGCTTGCGGGCTGGTTCTTCGTGTGAGTGTCCTGGTGGGCCGATCCTATTCGTAAGTTAGGTAGAATGAGCGCGGGATACGCCCGCACCCACCTTAGGAGAAATCATGAGCCAATATCTGTTGTCTACGTATGAAGTGGCGGAGCAGGTTCCTGGAGCGCCAACTACGCCTGCGGACATGCAGTCCTTCATGGCGCGCGTCATGGCCCTAGAGGCCGACATGGATGCCAGCGGCACGTTCGTCTTCGGCGGCGCCCTCCACGGCCCCGACGCGGCGACGGTTGTCCGCGCCGGGCAGGGTGATGTGGTTATGACGGACGGCCCGTTCGTTGAGGCGAAGGAGCATATCGCCGGGTTCTACATCATCAACGCGGTTGACCTCGATGCCGCCCTGGCCTGGGCGCAAAAGGTCGTGGTGGCGCTCAATCACCCAATTGAAGTCCGTCCCTTCCGGGCGACGGGGCACGTGAAGGATATGATGCCGCCTGGGGCCTGAAGGCGTGAATCCAAAAGCCGCTGCTCAACCGAAAACGACCGATGTTGAGCGCGTATTCCGCGAGGTGTACGGGCAGGCGGTGGCCACCCTGGTCCGCGTCTTCGGCGATATTACACTCGCCGAAGAC
>JAYUUW010000769.1:0-3701 GCA_043754665.1 Anaerolineales bacterium
ACCAGCAGCGTGTTGATCTTGCCGGCCGTCACCATCGCAAAGATTTCGAGCGTGGTGCGGTCGGTGTAGCGCGAGGTGTAGCCCGACGGCGAGGTGACAAACTGCGGCGGATGCCCCAACTGCTCCGAGATGGTATTCGTCTCGCCGGAGCCGCCGTGCACCACGATCAGCCGCTGCCCGGCCTTCACCTGCGCCGCCACATCGCGCATCACGGCGTCCACGTTTACGCCCGTCGTCCCACCCATCTTAATCACAATCATCGGTGCATTCGCCTTCTGGTTGCCGTCTTAATGAAAACCGCCGGGGGTGCCGGCGATCTTTAGACTGGGTGCAGCCCCGGAAATTCCAGCCCGGCGGTCTCGTCAAAGCCGCACATGACATTCAGCGCCTGCACGGCGCTGCCGGCCGCGCCCTTCATCAAGTTGTCAATGGCGGCCAGCGACACCACCCGCCCGGTGCTGGCGTCTAGCTCGAAGCCCACGTCCACATAGTTCGACCCGGCCAGGATTTTCGGGTCTGGCACGCGGTGGATGCCGGTGCGGTCTTTCACGATGCGTACAAACGGCTCATTGTTGTACGCCGCCCGGTAGGCCTTCCACAGGTCTTTGTCCGTCGTCCCCGGCTTCACGAAGGTGTGCGCCGCCGCCAGCACCCCACGCACCAGGTCCACAGCCGTCATGCTCAAATGGATATCCGTCAGGCCCAGTTCTTGAATGATCTCGGCGGTGTGCCGGTGGCCGGTGGGGGCATAGGCCCGCACCGAGTGGCTCTTCTCGGGGTGGTGCGAGCCGGGGTTCACGCTCTGCCCGCTTTCCGACGAGCCTGTTTTTACATCTACAATGATGGGGCGGCCCGGTTCCAGCAGCCCGGCGCGCACCAGCGGCAGCAGCGCAAAGATCGAGGCCGTGGCATTGCAGCCCACGCCGCTGATGTAGTGCGCCGTGCGCATGGCCTCGCGCTGTAATTCAGGCAAGCCATACGTGAACGTGCCCAGGTGCTGCGGGGCCTTGTGCGCCTCGCCGTACCAGCGCTGATACAGCGACGCGTCGCGCAGCCGGAAGTCGGCCGACAGGTCGATAATGCGCGGTGCCAGCGCCTGGTAGCGCTCGATGTGCTTCTGGGCCTCGCCGTGCGGCAGCGCCAGAAACAGCAGGTCGCATGGTTGCAGCGCCGCCTGGCTCACGAATTGCAGTTGCGTGCGCTTGCGCAAGTTCGGGTGCTGCTGGTGCACGTACTCGCCGGCGTGGCTCTCCGAGGTCACCTGCTCAATTTCCACGTTGGGGTGAAAGAGCAGCAGGCGCAGCACCTCGCCGCCGGTGTAGCCCGACGCGCCCACAATCGAGACTTTCAGGCTCATCGAGCCTCCAGCGCGGCCTGGCCCACGGCCAGGGTGTAGTCAATGATCTTGCCGGGGATGTCGACCCCGGTGGCTGAGACCGATGAGTGAAACTCCATCGTGTGGTTGACCTCGTTAATGAGCAGCCCCCGGTTAGGGTCTTCCAACACGTCCATCGCCAGCACGCCGCCGCCCATGGCCGCCGCCGCCTGCTGGCACAGCGCGTCCAGGTCGGGCGTCACGGGGCAGTTGCTGCCCACGCCGCCGCGCGCCGTGTTGGTGATCCAGTGCGGCGAGTGGCGGTAGATGGCCGCAATCGTCTCGCCGCCCACCACAAACGCGCGTATGTCGCGGCCGGGCTTGGCGATGTACTCTTGAATGTAGTAAATCTGCTGCTGATAATTGCCCAGCACCTCGCGGTGCTCGAGCAGGGCTTCGGCTGACTCGCGGTCATTCACCTTCGACACCAGCCGCCCCCACGAGCCGACCACCGGCTTGAGCACCACCGGGTAGCCCATGTCTTCAATGGCGGCGAGCGCCGCCTCGGGGGTAAACGCCACCCGCACGCCCGGCTGCGGCACCCCGGCGGCTTGCAGCCCGGCCGAGGTCGCCAGCTTGTCGCCGCAAATGGCGGCCACGGTGGCCAGGTTGACCGTGGGGATGCCCCACTGGTTCAACACCTGCGTGGCGTACAGCCCGCGCCCGAACGACAGACTCCGTTCGAGCACCACGGCATACTGCCGCCACGGCGCGGGGTCCGCCAGGTTGAACTGCACCTCGCGGTCGTCCAGCCGGTCATACGCGACCCCGCGCTTGTCTAACGCTTCAAACAGCCACTTCTCTTCTACCCGTACCCGCGACAGCAGTACGCCGACCTTCAGGCGTGCGCCGCGCGGCTCGGACGCAGCCGGCCCCGGGGCGCCGGCTGCGGGTGACGACGGTTCATTGTCGGCCGACGCTCCATTGTCCATTGGCATCCGATCCTTCAACCTAGCCTATTCGCCCCAGTCTTCGGCTTCTTTGGGGGCCAGGGCCAGCGCCACGGCGGGGACCACGGCGGTCACTTCCAGGTCGACGCCGCAGTCGGGGCAGACGACGATTTCGCCGGCCAGCACATCGGTCAGGGTTAGGCTGGCTTCACATTCGGGACACAAAGCGGTCATGGTCAGTTTCTCCTTGGCAAACAAAAAGGCCTCTCACGGTGAGAGGCCTTCGGTCTACAGACTGGTACGCGATGAGTTGACTTAGTGCGCGCGCAAGCCGAAAGAACCGAAGGCCCCATTGGGCTTCGGACGACGCGGGCAACGCTTAGCATCCAACATACTCAGTGCGTACATATAGGGTGAAAAATATCACGTGCGGTGCAGAAGGTCACCGTGCAATGCGCACAATGCTGCCCCGGCCTGATTGGGCAGATTGTGCCCAGCGGGCCGCGTTTAGGCCGTGAAGTCGATCTTCAGCCGCCCGGCGGTGTCGTAGCGGTAGTTGGCGCTGAAGGGCGGGGCGCTTGCCCCTTGAGTCGCCAAATGGCCCAGCAAGATCGGCACATCTTCCACGCAGTCGCGGGCGGCCACCTCGGCCAGCGGCACCCATTCCAGCGTGCCTTCATCGGAGGCCACCGTCTCGCGGCTCAGGGCCCGGGCGGTGTACACGAACAGCCCAATCCCCGCCGGCTCGCCGGTATCCACCGTCACCACGCCGCGCAGCCGCAGTTGCTCCACCCTGAGGCCGGATTCTTCCAGTATCTCGCGGGCGGCGGCCGCCTGCACGCTCTCGCCGCGCTCAATGTGCCCGCCCAGCCCGTTGTACTTGCCGGGCCAAATCTTCTTGTCCGGCGCGCCGTGCAGCAGCAGCACGTCGTCGCCCGCATACACGAAGCACAGCACGCGCGGGACAAGGTGATAACGCTGGCGTGAAACCGCAACGCCCTGGTCGGCGGCAGGCATGTGAGCGCGGCCGCCTAGTCAGCCAGCCCGGTCACGTCTTCGGCTTCCTTCTGCACCGCCCCGTAGTCGGCCAGGGTCTTGTGCACCATCACCGGCTTGACGAACAGGTCCACCAGCGCCCGCGTGCCCTTGATGTTGAGCTGGTCAAACAGGAAGTGGAACTGCTCTTCCCACGCCCCGCAGATAATGCCGATCTGCTCTTCGGGCAGGTCCCACATCTGCGCCTTGAACGGCCCGATGGCTTTCTTGCGGCTCTTGTAGATGAATTGATCTTCGGTGTCGCTGGCCTTGCGCTCGTCGGCGGCGTTCACCCGCACCCACTCGTAAATCTCTGCCCGCAGCTCGCCCGGCAGCCGGTCGAACAGCATGGTCATAAAGTTGGTCGCCAGGTGCACCTCGGCTGTCTCGCACTCAGGGAA
>JAYUUW010000770.1:0-8826 GCA_043754665.1 Anaerolineales bacterium
CCGATCCTCAAGGGCCAGGTGCTGGGCATGGTCTTTCAGAAGCCCTCGCTGCGCACGCGCGTGTCGTTCGACATGGCCATGCGCCACCTGGGCGGCGACGCGCTCTACCTCTCCCCAGCGGAGATCGGGCTGGGCGGGCGCGAGGCGGTGGCGGATGTGGCCCGGGTGCTGTCGGGCTATGTGCAGGCCATCATGGCGCGCACCTTCGCCCACGCGCACGTTTTGGAACTGGCCCAGTACGCCACGGTGCCGGTCATTAACGGGCTATCGGACTACAACCACCCCTGCCAAGCGCTGGCCGACGCGCTGACGATGGTGGAGCACAAGGGTGGCATGAAGGGCCTCAATATCACCTACTTGGGCGATGGCAACAACGTGGCCGTGTCGCTCATGCACATCTGCGCCCAGTTGGGCGCGAACTTCACCCTGGCCGCGCCGGAAGGCTACGACCTGGACCCAGAGGCCATCGCCACGGCGCGGACCATGGCCGCCGACAGCGGCTCAGAGCTGCTGTTCGTGCGTGACCCGCACGAGGCCGTGACCGGCGCGGACGTGCTCTATACCGACACCTGGACCAGCATGGGCCAGGAAGCCGAGACCGAAAAGCGCAAGCTGGTGTTCCCGCCCTACCAGGTGAACAGCACCCTGCTGGCCGAGGCCGCCCCCGGCGCGCTGGTGATGCACTGCCTGCCGGCCCACCGCAACCAGGAGATCACCGACGAAGTGATGGATGGGCCGCAGTCGGTCACCTTCCCGCAGGCCGAGAACCGGCTGCACGCGCAGAAAGCTGTGCTGGCCTTCCTGCTCAACGAGGGCGGGGAACTGCCCAAGCCGGCTCCCCGCAAGGCCGCTAAGAAAGCGGCGGCCACAACAGCCGCTGGCAGCAAGCAGACGGCCAAGACCAGCGCGCGAAAACGCTAGCGCCGGCAGCCCAGGCCGCCGGCTAATGTGAGGATATTCCACCGGCCCCTGAATGGGGCCGGTGCTGTTATAGACTTCGAGCAGTAGACAAGGTGCGGGCGGGGAAAGGCGTTACAGGCCGGGCAGATCGAGGCGGTAGCCCTGCCCGCGCAGGGTCTTGAGGTAGCGGGGCTTGCGCGGGTTGGGTTCGATCACACGACGCAGCCAGCTCATATGCACATCGAGCGTGCGGGTGTCACCGGTGTAGTCGGTGTCCCACACATGCTTGATGATGGCTTTGCGCGAGAGCAGTTGCCCCGGCATGCGCAGGAACATCTCCAGCAGGCGGGCTTGCTTGGGGGTCACGCGCTCTTCGCGCCCGCCGCACGAGATGCGGCGCTGCGCCAGGTTGAGCTTGATGGGACCGACTTGGAGGGAAGCGCTGTCGTCGCCGGGGAGCAGGCGGGCCACGCTGTTGAGCAGCTTGCGCGGCGTGAAGGGAATGATGAGGGTAGCCGCCGCGCCGCAATTGGCGTCGGGCACGTTCTTTTTGTCGGCCACGATGACGACCGGCGTATGGTTGAGGTTGGCCCGAATTTGGCGGCAGATGCGCGCGCCGCTGGTCTTGAGCGAGGCCGCATTCAGCACCACAATGTCGGGGGAGAGCGACAGCGAGCGTTTGAGCGCCGTTTGGGGCACCCGCTCCACCACCACGGTATAGCCCCGCTTTTCAAGGGCCGCCGCAAAGGTGGGGGCATTCGCCCGTTGGACTTCTAAAAGTAAGACTTTAGTGGATGCCATGCCTGCGTGTTGCCCCCGAACGATGTGGGCAGTGCGGAGGCGCCTGCGCGCTACGTTCCGACTGCCCACCATTTGGATCGATTATAGACCGAGTCTTAAGACTCCGCAAGAGACCCCAGTACCAATTCGTTAAGATAACGAACAATCTTAACGACCAGCGTCTTTAACATTCGGGCCGGCGTTCCACAACCGCCCGCTGCTAAAGATATCGCTTCCGCGCCTTTTTGACAGCCGGCCCGCCTGGGCTACAATCCCGCCGCGATGACAACCGACCCGATCCCCTTCGCCGTCGTGGGCGGCCTGCGTGAAGATTACTTCATTACCCCACACGACGAGGTGCACCTGCGCAAACTGGGCGGCAACGCCGTTTACGCGGCGGTGGGAGCGCGGCTGTGGGCCGGGCCGGTGGGCGTGGTGGCGCGGGTGGGCGTGAACTACCCGCTGGAGTGGCTGCCCATCATCGCCGCGCAGGGGCTGGACACGGCCGGCATTCTGCAGGACCCCCACCCGCTCGACAACCGCACCTTCTACGCCTACCGCACGCCCGAAGTGCGCGACGATCTCAACCCGGCGGCGCACTTTGCCCGCTTGGGGCAGCCCTTCCCGGCGGCGCTGGCCGGCTACGCCACCTCGACCGAGGGGCAGGCCAGCCGCGAGACGCCCGGCCCACTGGGCGTGCGCGCGGCCGACGTGCCGGCGGCCTATTTGAGCGCCCAGGGCGTGCATCTCTCCCCGTTTGACTTCAGCGTGCATTACAGCTTTCCGGCCTGGCTGCGGCAGCAGGGCGTGGGCTGCGTCACCTGCGACCCGTCGGTGCGCTACATGCTGCCGCAGCACGCCGAGGACGTGGCCCACATTCTGCGGCACGTGGACGCCTTTCTGCCATCGGAGATGGAGACGCGCGGTTTTTTTGCCGAGCCCCTGGCCGATCTGTGGCAGGCGGCCGAGGCCTTCGGGGCGCTGGGCGCGCCGTGCGTGGTGCTCAAACTGGGCGCGCGCGGGCAGTACCTGTACGAGACGGCTACCGGCCGCAAGTGGCATGTGCCCGCCTACCCGGCCCAGGTGGTCGATGTGACCGGCGCGGGCGATGCCTACTGCGGTGGCTTCTTGGTGGGGCTGACGCAGACCGGCGACCCACTGGAGGCGACGCTGCGCGGCTGCGTGAGCGCCAGCTTGGTGGTGGAAGGGCTGGGGGCGCTGTATGCGCTGGACCATGCCCCCGGTGAGTTGGCGCGGCGGGTGGCCGTGGTGCGGCAAGCGGTGCAAGCTATTTAGCAGGAGAGACGCATGACGACCGCCCTGGTGACCCGCCTGCTCGACCTGGCCTGCACGATTCAGCAAATCCCCGCGCCCACGTTCGCCGAAGGAGCGCGGGCCGCGTTTGTGCGCGACCAGTTCACAGCGCTGGGGCTGGCCGACGTGGAGCTCGACGACCTGGGCAACGTGTTCGCGCGGCGGCCAGGGCAAGGCCAGGCCGCGCCGGTGCTGCTGACGGCCCACACCGATACGGTGTTCCCGGCCGGCACGCCGCTGACGCTGGTGCGCACGGCCGACCGCATTGCCGGGCCGAGCATCGGCGACAACAGCCTGGGCGTGGCGGGGCTGTTCGGCGTGCTGTGGGCGTTGGCGGGCGAGGCGCTGCCGGGCGACCTGCATGTGGTGGCGAACGTAGGCGAGGAGGGGCTGGGCGACCTGCGCGGCATGCGGCGCGTGATCGACCGGCTGGGCGGCGTGGTGCAGGCCACCGTAGTGCTGGAGGGCATGGCGCTGGGCCACATCTATCACTCGGCCATTGGCGTGCGGCGGCTGCGGATCACGGCCCACACCGAGGGCGGCCATAGCTGGCTGCACTTTGGGCGGGCGTCGGCCATCCACGCGCTCATGCGGCTGGGGGCGGAAATCGCTGGCCTGAACGTGCCGGCCGCACCACGTACCACCTTCAATATCGGCACGGTCACCGGCGGCACGTCGATCAACACCATTGCGCGCGAGGCCAGCTTTGACCTGGACCTGCGCTCTGAGGCGCCGGCAGCGCTGGCCGCGCTGGTGACGCGGGTGGAGAGGCTGGTGGCCGGGAGCAACACGGCTGAGGTGCGGATCGAAGCGCAGGTCATCGGCGACCGGCCGGCCGGCAGCATCCCCCGCGAGCATCCGCTGGTGCAGGCGGCGGCGCAAGCCATGGAGGCGGCGGGCGTTACCGGCTATACGTTTGAGACCGGCTCAACCGACGCCAACGTGCCGCTCAGCCGGGGGCTGCCGGGCGTGTGCGTGGGGCTGACACGGGGCGGCCACAGCCACCGGCCGGACGAGTACATTGAGACGCGCGACGTAGAACGCGGGCTAGACGCCGTGACGCGGGTGGTGCGCGGCGCGTTTGCGACAGCGCCGAGCCGGTAAGGGGAAAGGATACCGCTATGCCCATCAGACTAGGCACCGCCACGGCCAAGGCCGGGCGCATCACGTACGGCGAGTTCGAGATGCTGGCGCACCCGGTCGGCGGGCGCGAGGCCATGCCGGTCATCATCGCGCAGGGTGATCCCAAAGGGCCGGTGTTTTGGGCCACGGCCGGCATCCACGGGCCGGAGCACACCGGCATCCAGGTCATTCACCAACTGCTGACGCGCGAGCTGGTCAAGGAACTGCACGGCACGATCATCGCCCTGCCCGCGCTCAACCCGGCGGGGCTGCGGACGATGCAGCGGCAGGCCTACTTTCACGACGGCGACCCAAACCGGCTTTGGCCGAACGGGAAACCGCGGCCTGAGAAACCCGACCCGGATGAAGACCCGCCCTCGTCGCTGGAGCTGACCTATGGCCGGCTGTTCGAGGCCATGCGGGCCAACGGCGGCGTGATGGTCGACCTGCACAACGCCTGGACCGGCTCGGTGTCGTTTGTCTTTCGTGACCGCGTGTTTTACCGTAACGACGGCGCGGCCGAGGCGCGCAAGGCGGAGCGGGCGGCGGCCGAGCGCGTGGACAGGCAAATGGCCGAGATGTGCGCCGCCTACGGCCACCCGATTGTGCAGGAGATGCCGCCTAAGAAGTACCTGGCGCGCAAGCTGGAACGCTCGACCACGGCGGCGGCCAGCAACCTGCTGCGCTTGCCGGCGCTGACGATGGAACTGGGCACGGGCCACCTGCCCGACCCGGCCATCGTGCGGGCCGCGACGGCGGGGCTGCGCAACATCCTACGCTGGGCCCAGATGCTGCCGGGCGCGCCCGAGCCGATCACCGGTATTCCGCAGCCGAACCCGGGCTTCCCGTGCCGCCGGCTGGGCACGCCGCGCACTACTGCGCCGTGCATCATCCATCATCTATTGCAGCCGGGCGATTTGGTGCACAAGGGCCAGCCGGTGGCCGAGGTGCGCGACATTTGGGGCCGGCCGACGGCGGAGAAGGTCATCACCTCGGACTACGACGGCTGGGTGATCGCCCGCAGCCACGGTATTGTGTACTACCCCGGCACCGACGTGTACGGCCTGGCCGTGCGCGACTCGCTGCCGCCGGTGCAGCCGTATCCGAAAGACTACTTTAAGGCCTGAGGCGCCACCGATGCCCAACCGCAAAATGATGCTGTTTATGATGGTCTCGCTCGACGGCTACTACGAAGGCCCGAACCACGACATCAACTGGCATACCGTGGACGAGGACTTCAACACCTTTGCCATCGACCAACTCAACACGGTCGATGCCATTATCTTCGGCCGCGCCACGTACGAGGGCATGTATTCTTACTGGCCCACGCCCGAGGCGCTGGCGAACGACGCGCTGGTGGCCAGCTATATGAACAACATGCCGAAGATCGTGATCTCGCGCACCTTGGACAAGGCCGAGTGGCAAAACACCCGGCTGATTAAGGACAACGTGGCCGAGGAGCTGACGGCGCTCAAGCAGCAACCCGGCAAAGACCTGATCATCTTCGGCAGCGGCGATCTGACGGTGTCACTGGCCGACCTGGGCCTGATCGACGAATACCGTATCATGGTCGCGCCGGTGGCGTTGGGTGCGGGCAAACCATTGTTCACCGGCCTCCAGCGCAAGTTGGACCTGAAGCTGATCAAATCCACCACGTTCCGGTCGGGCAACGTGCTGCTGTACTACGCGCCGGCGGCGTGAGCAGCGGTGGCAGATAGGGACTATCGGCGGGCGGCCACGCGGCCGCCTGCTGTTTTAAGCGAGGCCGGGCCCTGCCTGTTTTGGGAGCTAGGCGGTGTGGCCGTAGGCGGGTAGCATCACTGGCGGTATAACTCTCATACGCCTTATCATTGTTAGGAGACAGAGACGTGACAAATCGGAATGGTTGGAACGATAAGATTATCGAGGAGTTCCGCGCCAACAGCGGCAAAGTCGGCGGCGGGTTTGCGGGCAAGGATTTGCTACTGCTCAACACAACGGGGGCAAAAAGCGGCGAGAAGCGCACCAACCCGGTGGCGTTTGTGCGCGACGGCGACCGGCTGGTCGTGATTGCCTCTAAAGGCGGCGCGCCGACCAATCCCGATTGGTACTACAACCTGAAAGCCAATCCGCAGGTGGAGTTGGAAGTGGGGACCGACAAGTTTGCGGCCCAAGCCATGGTGGCCGAAGAACCCGAGCGCAGCCAACTATATGACAAGATGGTGACGGTGATGCCCGGCTTTGCCGAGTACAAGCTCAAGACCTCGCGCCAGATTCCCGTGGTGGTGTTGACGCCCAAGAACTAAGCCGCAGACGGTAAGTCAACAAAACAAACCGGGCCGATCAGCAGTGCGCTGACCAGCCCGGTTTGTTATTACAGTCGGTTGCCCGCTGGCGTGGGGCGCATCAACGCCAGCCACGGCCACGCCTGGGTCAGCAAGGGCAACGCGAGGCTGCTGACAACAGCCAGCGCAGCCAGGACGAGCGCGGCCGGCCGCAGCCCATCCCAGGCGTTGGCGGGCACGGTAAGGCCGGCACTCGCGCCGGGCGCGGCCAGGTAGCCCAAGTAGTCGCCATTGCCCGGCAGCGCCGAGAAAAGCCCGAATAGCAGCCAGCCCCCCACCAACCCCGATAGCGCCACGGCCAACGCCGGCCCTGGTTGCCACTGGGGCCACAGTCGTCCGCGCACATAGGCAGCGACCAGACACAGCGCCAAAATCAGCAGCAACTGAACACCCAATTGAGGGTTGCCGCCCAAGAGGCTGGCCTCTGACCAACGCAGCCAGTTCGGCAGGGCATACGCGCCAAAGTAGACCAGCACTGGCGCGCCGCCGACCAGCAGGGCGACGCTCGGCCGGCCGTAGACGATGCCGATGACGCCTAGGACGGCGGCCGGCACGAGACTCATGGCCCACACCGCTTCGGTGTCTTGCATATCATAGGGCGCGAACGGTGCGCCGCCCCACGCTGCCGACAGCCAGACCGCCGCAGCCAACGCCACGCCGGCCAGGGCCGGGGTCGAAAGAAGGACGAGCGTGAGCGTATCCATTTCGGTTGCGCGCCGCCCGCGCCAGACGAGGGCAATGACGCACAGCACCATCAGCGCAACCGCCCCACCATACAGCCCAAGCGCCCGCCAATGAAGCGGATAGCCGTGGGCACGTTGCCCAAAACCAATCAAGGCGAACAGCGTTGCCAGATAAGCCAGCGCGGCCAAAATAGTTGGCAATAACTTAAGACGGTTCATGGCACCTCTTTTCACGATAGCGTTCGCGGGCTACTCGTCCTTTTTGCTTTCGCGGGCGCACTTGCGGGCCAGCAGGCCGGCCGCGGTGGCCGTGGCGGTCGTGCCGGGGGCGCTGCTGACCGGCCAGGTTTTATCCTCAGCAGTGTCAGCCCTGGTCCCCAACGGGGACCGACTCGGCCATGCGTATTAGCGCCTCACCCGCCGTGGGCCACTGAAAGCTGTGCAGCGAGTAATGGAAACCGCCCGCTTCCCAGACTAACCAGGGATCGTCGCGGATGCCGGTCTCAGGGGCGGGCAGCGTGAAGTAAAAGCTGCGGGCCACCAGCGCGGCCGGCGTGCCCTGGACATTGACGGCCGTTACCGCGCCGGTCGGCACCGGGGTGATGCCCTGCTCTCCCGGCCGCGCTGCATCGGGCGACCATTGGGTTACCGACAAGTTGACGCCGCGCCCATCGGCGTGCCGCCAACTTACATGGACGGAGACCGGTAACGGCTGAATAACCACCTCTAGCGCGGAGGGGTCGCCGCCGGCCTCGCGTTCGGTGCGGCCAAAACCCTCGCCCGATACGGCGATCTCGGCCTCGCGGCCAAACCCCTCCGGCGCCCATTGCGGCAAGCGCAGGGCAAATGGCAGGCGGGCGCGGGCCTGCTCCAGGGTGAGGCGTTCGGGCAGTTGACGGATCAGCGGGGTTGGCAGGCCAGCGGCAGGTGGTGCCGCTAGCGGCGGTTGGGGCGGCTGGGCGCGTTCGCCAAATGCCATGGCGCCGACATGAATCACTCGTTCAAAGAGCGCTTCATTGTGTCGTCGCATAGACTCCGGGGTCATCCCCGGCTCGGGCGGTGGGCTGTGCATGTGACCTCCCCTGATGAGAAACTTCCGCCGACTACTCGTCCTTCTTGCCCTCGCGGGCGCGCTTGCGGGCCAGCAGGCCGGCGGCGGTGGCCGTGGCAGTTGTGCCGGGGGCGGCGGGGGCGCTGCTCGGCGGCGGTGACGCCAGAGTGGGTGGTGCGCCCGCTGGCGGTGTGGCGGGGGGCGGCGCGCTCGCCTGCCCTAGTTCTATTGGGGCGGCGTGACGCGTCATAATCGGCGGCGGCAGGTTGGCGGCGGCGTCGGCCGGCTCTGGTCCCTTGGTCTCGCTGCCGGCGCGGTCTTTGGCGCGGAACAGTGAGGAAAGCTGCTCGGCGCGCTCGCCGTCGACGGCCGCGGCCGGACGGCGCACCACCAGCCAGCCCTGCACGCGCTGCACGGCCCGCTGCCATTCGTAGCGCGTGATTACGAGGCGGCGCACGGCAATATCAAACGGCAGCAGCAGCGCGACCAGCAGCACCAGCGTGGGCCACACGGGGCGGGTGGCGGCGCGCGGCGCGGGCAGGTTGTGGGCATAAATGACACTCGGGTCCTCGCCCACTACGCCGCCGCCGGTGAGGCCGGCCAGCCGCGCCAGGAAGTTCGGGTCGGCCGTCAGGTCTTGATACTCGGGCGA
>JAYUUW010000771.1:0-2658 GCA_043754665.1 Anaerolineales bacterium
ATGACCACGGTGTCGCAGTCGCTGACCAACTCGCTGCTGATGACGCCGCAGGAACAGATCGGCGGGGACATTAACGCCGGGCGGTCGGACGGCAACGCGATTACGGTAGAGGCTGAGGCCGGGCTCCAGGCGCTGCAAGCCGAGGGCGTGATCGACCACTACATGCTGGTGGCGCAGGCCGGGCAGCTCATGTGGCGCCTCCCGGCGTCGGGCGAAACGCATTGGGCCGCGACCGGGCTGGGCATTGACCCGGCGGTGTATCCGCTGGCGGGCCGGCTGGTGCTGAAGGCGCCCGCCAACGTGGGGCTGCTGGCGGTGCTGGCGGCCGTGGGCGATGTGGTGATTACGCTCGACATCGCCGAGGCGTATGGGCTGAAGGTGGGCGACGCGCTGGTGCTGTCTGACCTGGGGGTCGGCGCGCCGGTGACCGGGCTGGTGCGGGGGATTGCCAGCGACACGCCCAACCACGAGGGCAGCAAGCTGTATTACACCTTCGCCACGGCCGAGGCGCTGGCCGGCGGGCGGCGGGCGTTCAACGTGGCGGTGGTGAACACGGCCACGCCGCAGGCCGCGTTCGACCGCATGACGGCGCTGGGCTGGGGCGGCCTCACCGCCGAGCACATCGCCGAGGCGATGGCGGGGAGTGAAGATTTGTTCAGCCTGCTGCTGCGCGGCGCGGGCATGCTGGGGCTAATGGTGGGCGGAATCGGCATTGCCAACACCATGCAGGTGCTGTTGCAGCGGCGGCAAAAAGAGATCGCCATTTGGAAGACGATTGGCTACACGGCCGGCGAGCTGCAAGCGCTGTTCGCGCTGGAGGCGGCGTTGTTGGGTGCGGCCGGCAGCGCGTTGGGCGTGGGGCTGGGGGTGCTGGTGTCGCGCGGGCTGCTGACGCTCATCTCGCGCACCGGCAACATTGCGGTGGTGTGGTCGGTCTCGCCGGGCGCGCTGCTGGTGGCGGGGCTGGCCGGGCTGGCGACGACGGTGCTGTTCGCGCTGTGGGCGATTGTGCGCGCCGCCGGAGTGCCGCCGCTGATGCTCATGCGCGACGCCGCGCGCTCGGCGCGGCAGCAGGCCTGGCCGCAGACCATTGGCCTGGGGCTGCTGCTGGCGGTGCCGTTTACGGCGCTGACCACGCTGGTGATGGGCTCGCTGTCGGCGGCGGTGGGCGTGCTGGCGCTGGCGCTGGGCGGGCTGGTGGCGCTGGGCGGCGGGCTGGCCGGGCTGGCCTGGGCGGCCACGCGGCTGCTGTATGTGCCGGGGCTGCCGCTGCTGCGTCTGGCGCAGAGCAGCTTGCGGCGGCGCGGGCTGGGGCTGGTGTTCGCCATGATCGCGCTGTTCACGGGGGTGGTGGCGCTGGCGCTGGGCGTGTCGATGACGCAGAACGCGCAGGCGGCGCTGGCAGCGCGCACGCCGGGCTTTGATAGCTACGAGGTCGCCATTGTCGCGCCGGCCGCGCAGGAAGCAGTGATTCGGCAGGCGCTGGCGGAGGCGGGCCAGGCCGACTACAGCGTGGGCTACTCGACCGGCGTGACGGCGATTGAAGCTGACGGGTTGGAGGACGTTGTGCCGCCGCGTCTGCTGGGCCAGGCGACGCCGTGGGACTATGAACTCAGCGGTGCGCCGTGGGGCAGCGCGCCGGAGGGAGCGTATGCGCCGGGCGATGCCGGGCTGGCGGTGGGGAGCATGGTGGTGGTGACCCTGCCGGACGGGACGACGGCCGACCTGAAGGTGGTGGGCGAGTATCAGGTGGACTACGCGGCGAGCCTGCGGCCGGAGACCGGGCTGCTGGTGCCGGCGGCGCTGAGCCAGCGGCTGGCCGCGCCCGAGACGGTGCTGCTGTATGTGGAAGCGCCGCGCCAATCAGTGGCGGTGAGCGCGGCGCTGGGTCAGTTGCTGCCGGGGGCCACGGTGGTCGACATGGTGGCCTATGGCGCGCGCTTCACCCAGAACTACCGCAACCTGTTCCTGCTGGCGGTGACCATGTCGGGGCTGGCGCTGCTGGCCGGGGTGCTGCTGGTGGCGAACTCGGTGAGCCTGGCGATGCTCGACCGGCAGTATGAGATCGGCGTGCTGAAGGCGGTGGGCTACACGCGCGGGCAGGTGTTGAGCACGCTGGCGGTGGAGTATGGGCTGATGGCCCTCATTGCCAGCGGCGCGGCGCTGGCGGCGGTGCAGGTGTTCTTGTGGATCGTCGGCCGGGCGAACGCGCTGGCGGGCGAGCTGCTGCGGCTAGACCCGGTGGTGGGGCTGGCGATTTTGGCGCTGGGCGTGGGCCTGACGCTGCTGACGGTGCTGGCGGCGACCTGGGGGCCGACGGGCGTGTCGCCGGTGGTGGTGTTGAACGAGCGAGGTTAGGGAGAAGGGGGCGTGGCGGCGGTGAGGGCTGGGTGATGGTGCGATAATCCAGTTGGTTAAGCGCAAGAGGGAGTGGCGGGACACGTGTTGCGGTTTTTTCGGAGTTTGCGCGGCAAGCTGATCTTGACCTACACCTTCGTGACGGTGCTGGCGCTGCTGGCGCTGGAGATCGTGGTGCTGGTGGCGGGGGTGTTCGTGTTCAGCCTGTTGGATATCGACCGGCGCGATTACCTGGCTGACATCCAGTTGGTGCTGTACCTCAACGCGAACGGCTACCTGGAACCCGGCCAGGAAGACCTG
>JAYUUW010000772.1:0-5376 GCA_043754665.1 Anaerolineales bacterium
ACTGCTGCCCGGCCAGGCCATAGGCCCCGGCCTTCAGCACCTTCAGCGACAGCAGCGCGCACTTCAAGCGCACCGGCCCCAATTCAATCCCCAACAGGTCGAGGATGTCGTCCTTATTCAGGGCCTTCACCTCATCCAGCGTCTTGCCCTCAATCGCTTCGGTCAGCAGCGAGGCCGAGGCCTGCGAAATGGCGCAGCCGCGCCCGCTGAAGGCCACCTCGGCCACGCGCTGGCCGGTTTCGTCCAGCCGCACATCAATGCGCAGCTTGTCGCCACACAGCGGGTTCTCGTCTTCATAGGTGAAGTCGTTGGGGTCAAGCTTGCCGTGGTGGCGCGGGTTCTTGTAGTGATCGAGAATAACTTCGCGGTACAGGTCGTCCATAATCGCCTCGGGCCAGGTCGCCGCTCGGGCGGACCGCTAGCTGAATAACTTCTTGATTTTGTAGAGGCTTTCGATCAACTGATCGACTTCCTCGGGGACATTATACAGGTAGAAACTGGCCCGCGTCGTCGCCGGCAGGTCGTACCGGTCGTGCAGCGGCATGGCGCAGTGGTGGCCGGCCCGCACGGCAATCCCGTCGCGGTCGAGCAGCTGCGCCACGTCGTGCGGGTGCACATCGCCAAATGAAAAGGCCGCCACCCCGCCGCGCCGGGCGGCCGGCGGGCCGTATACCTTCACGCCCGGCACTTCTTCTAGCCGCTCCATGGCGTAGGCAATCAACTGCTGCTCGTGCGCCTGGATCGTCTCCATGCCGATGCCGGTTAGGTAGTCGACCGCCGCGCCCAGCCCAATGGCCTCGGCAATGGCGGGCGTGCCGGCCTCGAACTTATACGGCAGGTCGTTGTACTTGTAGTCGTACAGCTTCACCCGCCGGATCATGTCGCCGCCGCCCAGGAACGGCGGCATGGCCTCCAGCAGCTCTTGCCGCGCCCACAGCACGCCAATGGCCGTCGGCCCGCACATCTTGTGGCCCGAGAAGGCCAGGAAGTCCGCGCCCAACGTCTGTACATCCACCGGCATGTGCGGCACCGACTGCGCACCGTCCACCAGCACCAGCGCCCCCACCGCGTGCGCTTCGGCTGCAATCTCGGTGATCGGATTGATCGTGCCCACCACGTTCGACATGTGCGTGATGCACAACAGCTTCGGCCCGCGCGCCAGCAGCTGCGTCAGCACGGCCCGATCCAGCTCGCCGTCGTCCGTGATCGTCACGGCCTTCACTTCAATGCCGCGCTCGGCCGCCAGCATCTGCCACGGCACCAGGTTCGAGTGGTGCTCCATCTCGGTGTACACCACCAGGTCGCCGGCCTTCAAATTAGCCCGCCCCCAGCTATAGGCCACCAGGTTGATCGCCTCGGTGGTGTTGCGGGTGAAGATGATCTCGCGGTGCGTGCGGGCGTGAATGAACTTCTGCACCCGCTCGCGCCCGCCTTCGTACAAGGCCGTGGCCTCTTCCGCCAGCGCGTGAATGCCCCGGTGTACGTTGGCGTTCGACTGATTGTAATACTGGCTCATCGCCTCGATCACCGCCGTCGGCTTTTGCGAGGTGGCGGTCGAGTCGAGATAGATCAGCGGCACGCCCGGCCGCACCTCCCGATTGAGGATCGGAAAATCGGCGCGCCAGGTGTTGACAGTGGGGAGGTGACTGGTGGGAGACGTCATTTAGAAGTCCTCGACCGGCGCGGCGGGGTGGGCGTAGCCAGTTTTAGTTTTGAGGGAGTCGCTCATGCAGGTTACCTTTCGGCTTGCTCGGCGGGGCGGCGCAAGTGCCGCGACCCGTGGGTGCACCAGAGCACGCGCCCCGGCACCGGCCAGCCATTGCTGGCAAATACGTCTGTGTCAAACTGGACGGCCACCATGCGGTAGTCGGCCTGGGTCACCTGGCCCCCCACCCAATCGGTCACCGTCTGGCCAGCGCGCAAATGCGGGCAGTACATTTCCACCCGCTCCCCCACCTCATACTTCTCGTGGTTCGCCATCACCAATACCGCGCCTGCCTCTCACCCGCCCATCTTGGCTTCGATGGACTTCTTCAACCGCTGCCGCACGCCTTCAAACGGGATGCGCTGGAGCACCGGGTCAAAGAACCCGTCCACCACCAGCCGCTCGGCGTCCACGCGCATCATGCCGCGCGTCATGAGGTAGAAGATGTGTTCCTGCTCCAACTGGCCCACCGTGGCACCGTGCGTGCAGCGCACATCATCGGCCAAAATCTCCAGCCCGGGGATCGAGTCGGCCCGCGCGCCCGGGCTGAGCACCAGATTCCGGTTGGCCTGGTAGCCGTCCGCCTTCTGCGCGCCGGGGGCCACGTAAATCATGCCCTGCCACACGCTCCGGCCCTTGTCGCGCAGCGCGCCCTTGAACAGCAGGTCGCTCGTTGTGTTGGCCGCGTTGTGGTTTTGCTGGGTGTCGTGGTCCAGGTGCTGGTCGTCGTCGGCGAAGTAGAAGCCCGACATCTTGCCGGTTGAGCCGATGCCGTCCAGGTCGATCTCGGAGAAGTTCTTGGTCAGGTGTGTGCCCACGGCCGAGAAAATCCAGTCGATCTTCGCGCCCGCGCCCACCCGCACGCGCTCGTGCGTGAAGTTCCACACGTTGCGCCCCAGGCTTTGCAGTTCCACAAAGGTCAGGTGCGCCTGCTTGCCCACCAGCACTTCCACGGTGCCCACGTAAAGCGCCTGCCCCTTGGCGTTCTCCGGCGAGGCCGTCTCGTGCACCACTGTGGCCGAGGCGCCGTCGTCCACCACGATCACCACGCGGCTAAAGTGCGCCTGCCCGGTCACCCAGGCCACCGAGTGCAGCGGCAGTTCCGCCTTGACCCCGCGCGGCACGTAGACGAACAGCCCGCCGTCGGCCAGCGTTTCGGCCAGCGCGGCGAACTTGCCTTCCGAAATCTGCACGACCTTGCCCAAGTACTTCTTGAGCAGCTCGGGGTATTTCTTCGTCGCGGTCAAAAAGTCGGTGAAGACCACCTTCTGCTTCTTCAGGCTCGGGTGCAGGCTCAGCGCCGTCACCTGGCCGCCCACTGCCACCAACTGCCCGCCCTGCTCGTCGCCCGCCAGCGGCTTCAGCAGCGATGCCGGCACGCGCGCCCCAGCGGCCTTGCCCTTCTTGCCGCCTGCTGATTCCAGTTCCACCTCGGCCCACTTGAAAGGGCGGATGTCCGTGCGCCGCCAGGCCTCGTCGTTCAAGGTCGGCATCGGCATCCCGCTAAACACCTTCAGCGCGGCCAGCCGGCGGCGGGCGTACCACTCAGCGTCTTTCAACGCCTTCGAGTGCGCCTGCACCGTGGCTTTGCTCACCGTGTATTCGGCCGGGGCCGGCTCGGCCTGCTTGCGGCTGGTGGTAATCACGGTGCGCTGATATTTCGGCGCCGGTGTGTCAATAATGGTCGGAAGTACCTGTGTCGTCATCAATCTTGTCCTGAGGCACGCAAAGGGGCGGGCCGCCCCGGTGGACGCGGACACCCGCCCCAGCGTTCGTTTACTGCGGTCGTGCGGGTGCGGCCGGCGGCCTAGCCGATGCTGCCTTCCATTTGCAGCTGCACCAGCCGATTCAATTCAATCGCGTATTCCATGGGCAGTTCCTTCACCAGCGGTTCGATGAAGCCCGCCACCACCAGCCCCTCGGCCTGGTCGGCCGGAATGCCCCGGCTCATCAGATAGAAGAGTTGTTCTTCGCCCACCTTCGACACGGAGGCCTCATGCCCCACGGTCACGTCGTCCTCGTCGATCTCTATCACCGGGTAGGTGTCCGAGCGCGACTTGTCGTCGATCAGCAGCGCATCGCACACCACCGAGCTTTTCGACCCAGCCGCGCCCTTGTACACCTTCAGCAGGCCGCGGTACGAGGCCCGGCCGCCGTCCTTGCTGATCGACTTAGAGATAATCTTGCTGGTCGTGTGCGGCGCGCCGTGCACCACCTTGCCGCCGGCGTCGAGCTGCTGGCCCTTGCCCGCGAACGCAATCGACAGGATTTCGCCATGCGCGCCCGGCTCCATCAGATACACGGCCGGGTACTTCATGGTCACCTTCGAGCCCAGGTTGCCGTCCACCCACTCCATCGTCGCGTCTTGGTAGGCGGCGGCGCGCTTGGTCACCAGGTTGTACACGTTGGTCGACCAGTTCTGAATGGTGGTGTAGCGGCAGCGCGCGCCCTTCTTGACGATGATTTCCACCACCGCCGAGTGCAGCGAGTCCTTGGAGTACGTCGGCGCGGTGCAGCCCTCCACATAGTGGATGTAAGCGCCCTCGTCCACGATGATCAGCGTGCGCTCAAACTGCCCCATGCTCTGGGCGTTGATGCGGAAGTAGGCCTGCAGCGGCATATCGATATGCACGCCCTTGGGCACATAGATGAACGACCCGCCCGACCACACCGCGCTGTTCAGCGCCGCGAACTTATTGTCGGTCGCGGGGATGATCGTGCCAAAATATTCCTTGAACAACTCGGGGTGCTGCCGCAGCCCGTCGTCGGTCGAGAGGAAGATGACGCCCTTGTCCTCCAGGTCCTTGCGGATGGAGTGATAGACCATCTCCGACTCGTACTGCGCGCCGACGCCCGAGAGGAACTTCTGCTCGGCCTCGGGGATGCCCAGCCGGTCAAACGTGCGCTTGGCCTCCGGCGACACATCGTCCCAGCTGCGGGCCGAATCTTCCGCCGACGGCTTGATGTAGTAGAAAATCTCGTCGAAGTCAATGCCGCTCAAATCCGCGCCCCAATTGGGCATCGGCTTCTTCAGGAAGATGTCGAGCGCCTTCAGCCGGTATTCCGTCATCCAGGCCGGCTCGCCCTTCAACTTCGACATGTCGCGCACCACGTCCTGGTTCAGCCCCTTGCGGGCCTTAAAGGCGTAGTTCTCGGCTTCATGGAAGCCGTATTCTTCTTCGTAGCGGTCTTTGCTATCCGTTACCACGGTTTGTTCAGCCATTGGCGGGTTCCTCGTGGTGCTTTTCGCGCACCCAATCGTACCCCATCTCTTCCAGGTGCAGCGCCAGGTCGGCGCCACCTGTTTCCACGATCCGGCCGCCCAACATGATATGGACGAACTCCGGCTTGATGTAATTCAGAATGCGCTGATAGTGCGTGATCACCAGCACCCCCAGCGCCGGCCCGGCCAGCGCATTCACGCCCGAGGCTACAATCCGCAGCGCGTCAATGTCCAGGCCGGAGTCGGTCTCATCGAGCACCGCGATCTCCGGCTCCAGCGTCGCCATCTGCAAAATCTCGGCGCGCTTCTTCTCGCCGCCCGAAAAGCCTTCGTTCAAGTACCGCCCAGCAAAGGTGTGCGGCACTTCCAGCATATCCATCTTGGCTTTGAGCAGCTTGCGGAATTCCGGCAGCGGGATGCCCTTATCATCCGGGTGGATGGCGCGGCG
>JAYUUW010000773.1:0-2040 GCA_043754665.1 Anaerolineales bacterium
TGCTGCGTGTCGCGCAGGTAGACGTTGATGGCCCCCAGCAGCAGCCCCAGGCCGAGCATCAGCGCGACCTGCACCGCCACGATGACCGGCAGCCACAGCAGCGTCAGGCCGACCGGCACGCGGTAGACCACGATGAAGCCGAACAGCAGCAGCAGCGCCACGCCGAAGTTGACCGCGTTGGAGAGCAGGTTGGCGACCGGCAGCACTTCGCGCGGGAAGTAGACGCGGTTGATGAGGTGGCCGTTGCCGCTGATGCTGGCGGTGGCCCCGGCAATGGTGCTGGTGAAGAAGGTCCAGGGCAGCAGGCCTGAGAGGATGAAGACTGGGTAATTGGTCACGCCGCCCGGCCGCAGGAAGGTGAAGACAAGCGAGTACACCAGCGTCATCAGCAGCGGGCCGAAGAGGGTCCAAACGACGCCGAGGGCCGAGTTGCTATAGCGGACCTTGAGGTCGCGCGCCACCAGGTTGCGCACCGCCTCGCGGTAGCGGATGACCTCCACCCACTGCCGCAGTGGCCCCCCCCTCACGGGGTAAGTTTGCCGATCCGGCGATATTCCCAAAACGCCTCCTGGGCGGTGACGAGCAAGCCGCGCTGGTGCAGGGCCGCGTCGCTGAGTGTGCGCTGGGCCTGCACCTGAGCCCGCCGGGCCAGCAGCGCCCGCGCGCCGCCCACAAACGCGGCGGTGCCCCCGGCCAGGGCCTTAAGCCCGGCCCACTGGCCTCGGCGCGAATATTCTAACACGCGGTAGGCGTCGTAGGCGAGCGAGACCAACAGCCCGCCCGGCAGTGAGCGCGCCTGGAGGTTTTTGACCATGTTCGCCAGGCGGTTGCGCTGCATGGCCCGCACGCGGTAAGGGGAGAAGCGCCCGCCGCCGGTGGCCCCGTAGTGGTGGCGCGCCACGGCCTCCGGGCGGTAGTGGACTTCGTCGCCGCGCAGCCAGGCGCGCCAGCACAAATCCACATCTTCCAGGTACGCCCCATAGTCCGCGTCGAAGCCGCCCAGCGCAATGAACACACTGCGCCGCACCAGCATGGCCGCGCCAGGGATCACGCCGGTAATGCCGGGGGTGTCGTACTGGCCGGTGTCGGGCTGGCCCCAGCCGATCTCAAAGGCGGTGCCGGCGGTGGTGAACTTGGCCCCGGCGCTTTGCAGCACGGGTGGCCCGGGCTGGGCCAGCCGCAACTTGCCCCCAATGATGGCGGCCTGGGGCCGCGTGGCGGCGAAGGTCAGCAGCCGCTCCAGCCAGTCGGGGGCCAGCTCGGCGTCGTTGTTGAGCAGCACCAGCCAGGGCGAGTCGACCTGGGCCAGCGCCCGGTTGTAGCCGGCGGCGAAGCCCCAATTGCGCTGGAGGTCGAGCACGGTCACGGTGGGGAAGTCGGCCCGCAGCAGGTCAAGCGAGCCATCGGTGGAGCCGTTGTCGGCCACCACCACGGCGGCGGGCACGGTCTGCGCCTGGGCGGCGGCCAGACAGGCGGGCAGCAGGGCGCGCCCGTTGTAGTTGAGGATGACGATGGCCGCCGGGGTCGCCTCAGGCATGCGGCCCGGCCCAATAGCGCCGGTGCAGCGAGAGGCGGGGGCGCAGGCGCGCCGGCAGCCGGTGCCCTGAGCGGCCCGCCGCAAACCCGGCCGCCTTCACGAACTCGTAGACCAACGCGTACGGGATGGTGGCCCACTGGCCCCGCCGCGCCAGGTAGCGCAGCTCGCCGCCCACATAGTGCAGGCCCATGCGGGCCACCGCGCCCCAGCCGTCGCCGGCGATGCCGCGCAGCGAGTAGCCGCTGTCGAAGTTGCGGCGGAACAGCGTGCCCAGCGAGTAGCGGTGGCCGTGGTAGACGCCCGCTTCGGGATCGTAGACCAGACTGTACCCGGCGGCCAGCGCGGCGCGAGCGAAGGCCTGGTCTTCGCTCATAATCAGGTCTTCGGGGAACGGGCACTGCGCCCACACCGCCTTGCGGATGACGGCGTTGACGTTCGAGAAGAAGATGCGGCGGATGGAGTGGGCGTCGTCCGTCGGCGCGGTGGGCGCGTGCGTGAAGCCC